>JAOATF010000147.1 GCA_030158285.1 Hyphomonadaceae bacterium | reverse complement strand
TTGTGGTCGGGTTTGCCGGAGACGTACATCATGCCGGCGTCCTTGCCGCCGCCGGTGAAGCCGAGGTCGGTCATGGTGGCCTCGCCCGGGCCGTTGACGACGCAGCCGATGATCGAGAGCGAGATCGGCTCCTGGATATGGGCGAGGCGTTTTTCCAGCGCTTCCACCGTGCGGATGACGTCGAAGCCCTGACGTGCGCAGGACGGGCACGAGATGATGTTGACGCCGCGCGTGCGCAGGTTGAGCGATTTGAGGATGTCGAAGCCGACCTTGATCTCTTCGACGGGCTCGGCGGAGAGCGAGACGCGGATGGTGTCGCCGATGCCGGCCCAGAGCAGCGAGCCCATGCCGATGGCGGATTTCACAGTACCTGAGCGGAAGCCGCCGGCTTCGGTGACGCCGAGGTGCAGCGGCGCATCGGTGGCTTCGGCGAGGGCGTGGTAGGCGGCGACCGTGAGGAACGGGTCGGAGGCCTTCACGGAAATCTTGTACTCGTGGAAGTCATTGTCATCGAGGATCTTCGCGTGATCGAGCGCGCTTTCGACCATCGCCTCGGGACAGGGCTCGCCGTATTTTTCGAGGAGGTGGCGTTCGAGCGAGCCGCCGTTGACGCCGATGCGCATCGAACAGCCATGGTCCTTGGCGGCCTGGATGACTTCCTTCACGCGGGAGACGTTGCCGATATTGCCGGGGTTGATGCGGAGACAGGCGGCGCCGGCCTTGGCGGCCTCGATGCCGCGTTTGTAGTGGAAGTGGATGTCGGCGACGATCGGCACTTTCGCGGCGCGGCAGATTTCCGGCATCGCGGCGGTGGAGTCCTCATCCGGGCAGGAGACGCGGACGATGTCGGCGCCGGCTTCTTCGAGGCCGCGGATCTGCTCGATGGTGGCCTTCGCGTCCGAGGTCGGCGTGTTGGTCATCGACTGGACGGTGATGGGCGCATCGCCGCCGACCAGCACATTGCCGACGCGGATCTGGCGCGACTTGCGCCGCGTGATCGTGCGCCAGGGGCGGATGTGATTGATGTCGTGGCTCATGGGCGTTCCGGATCAGCCTTGGCCCTGATGTGGGCCTTTTGGCCGGGCCAGTAAAGAAGAAGGCCGCACGACAGGAAGTCGCGCGGCCCTCGTTATTGGAGAATTTCGCAAGCCTACTGGCCCGGATAGGCGTCCAGGGCCGGGTCGCGCGCCGGTGTGGCAGGCTCGGCGGGAACGTCGCTGGTCGAGGCCGTTGTGGCCGGCGGCGGCGTGGTGACGACCGGCTTGGGCGGCTTCGGCTTGGCCGGAGCAGCGCCGGTGGCAGGCGGCGTGGCCGGATACGCGGCAAGCGCAGGATCGGTTACGACGGCGTCGACCGGCGGCACAGGCGCGGCAATCGGTTGGCGCTGGGCAGCGCTATCGACGCTTTGCGAGTAGACCGGGCCGCCTTGGGGTTGAAGCAGGCCGAGCGACTGGCCGTTGAGCTGCCATTCGAAGGCCGAGCCGTCTTCAGTCGAAACTGTCCAGCCAACACCTACCCGCGGCGTGAAGAATTCACCGGGATTGTAGGGGCGATAGACAAATTTGTCGCCCTTGGCCGAGCGGACTTCCAATACAGCGCGCTTCAGCGCGAAGATCCGAAGCTGCGGCGCGGTGGGTTCGGCAACAGGGCCGGTGGCGTCGCGGCCAGCCTGTTCGATCTGTGCGGTCGTCGTGCCCTTGTCGCCGCCGTTCAGCAGGACGACGCCGGCAGCGCCGATCAGGCCGACAACCAGGATGCCGAGCACGGGGACAGCCACCGGCAGCTTGCGCGCCTTGGAGCTGGCCGGTTCGGCGATCTGGGGCTTTTCCGGGTCTTTGAGAATGGCCGCGCATTCCGACAGGAAGCGGTCGAGCGTCGCCTGCTCGTCCATGCCGAGGAAGCGGGCGTAGGATTTGATGTAGCCCTTGGCGTACACGGGCGCGCCGAGCAGGCCCGGCGTCATGTCCTCGATGGCGCGCAGGTGGCTGATGTGGACGCGGGTGTCGCGGGAGACCTGCTCCAGCGTGAAGCCTGAATTCTCGCGGGCGGCGCGGATGGCGTCGCCGATGCGCTGGTGGATCGCGGCGGCGTCGGGAACCTGTTCCTCGCCATCGGCGTCGGTGACCACGCGAAGGTGGGGCGCTGTGCGGCGCGAGCGGGGCTCGTCGTCCTTGGCTATAGCGCCAGCGGGAGCCGCCGGGGCCTCAGCCTCGGGAGCCTTTGTTTCGCTCGTTACGGGAAGTGCATCTTCCGTAGGCGAGTTGGGGTTGGTGTCGTCCTTGGCCACGCCGCTCATATGTTTGTCCGAAACGGGAAGGCAAATACTGAAGACAAGCCTAACCCGCTTAACTCCCACCACCCTAACAAGTCATTATCAAGGTAAGATGAGGGCTACACTGCTACAATCTAATTCTTCAGTCCGAGCTCAGTGGCGACGCTTAACATTGCGTTACGTATCGACTGCTCGCCGCCGTCCACCATTCCCTGCACGCGGGGCGCCAAGGCCGATAAATCAAGGGATCTGACGAGCAGTTTGATGGGGGCGACGCGGGAGGCCTGCATCGATAACTTGCGGTAACCAATCGCGATCAGGGCGAGTGCTTCCAGCGGACGGCCGCCAGCTTCACCGCACACCGTTATGGGTATTTCCGCCTCGTCGGCGCGCTGGCGGACTCGTTGCAGAAGGCGAAGGGCCGGGCGGCTCAACAGATCGTAACGTCCGGCGAGGCGGGCATTGTCGCGGTCTGCAGCGAAGAAGAACTGCATCAGGTCGTTGGTTCCAATCGACAGGAAGTCGGCCTTGCCCTTGAGGCTGTCGATCGAGAAAGCCAGCGAAGGGGTCTCGACCATCGCGCCGACCTGCAGCCGGTTGGGCAGGTCGCGGCCGAACTTGATGGCCCATTCCATTTCGCTGTCGAGAAGACGTCGCGCGTCCTCGAACTCCTCGACGGTGGTGACCATCGGGAACATGAGGCGCAGGGTCTTGCCGCGGGAGGCGCGGATGAGCGCGCGCAGCTGGCGGCGGAAGAAGAAGGGGTGGTCGAGCGCCATGCGGAGGGCGCGCCAGCCGAGCGCCGGGTTCTCCTCGCGCTCGCGGCGGCCCATGAACGGGGCGATCTTGTCGCCGCCAAGGTCGATGGTGCGGAAGGTGACGGGGCGGTCGCCGGCGCGGTCGATGACGGACCTGTAGAAGTTCGCCTGCTCGTCGAGGCCGGGCATGGTCTCGGACGCCATGAACTGGAACTCGGTGCGGAACAGGCCGACGCCCTTGGCGCCGACCGTGTCGAGATGGTCGAGGTCGAACGAGAGACCGGCGTTGATGTAGAGATCGACCTCGACGCCGTCTGTCGTCAGGGCGGGCTTGTCGCGCAGGCGGGACAGCTCGACCTGCGCCTGTTCGGAGATCGAGACGCGGGCCTGGAAGGAGGAGACCATCTCCGCTTCGGGGCGGACGTGGACGAGGCCGCCCTCCCCATCGATGATCATCAGGTCGCCGTCTTCGGCGCGGGTGACGAGGCCGGTCAGGGCGCCGACGGCGGGGACGCCCATGGCGCGGGCGACGATGGCGGCGTGCGAGCCGGCGCCGGCTTCTTCGAGGGCAATACCGGCAAGCTGGGCGTCGCGGTATTCGAGCAGTTCGGCGGGGCCGATGCGGCTGGCGACGAGGATCGAGCCCGGCGGCGCGATGCGGCCTTCGCCGTCATCCCCGGCGAGCTGGCGCAGCAGGCGGTTCTCGAGATCCTCGAGGTCGTGCAGGCGTTCGCGCAGCAGGCTGTCGCGGGCGCTTTCGAGGCGGGCGCGGTGTTCGCGGCGGACGCGGTCGACGGCGGCTTCGGCGGAGAGGCCGGTGCGGACGGCTTCGACGAGGCGGTTTTCCCAGCTCGGGTCGTGCGCGAACAGGCGGTAGGTTTCCAGCACGTCGCGGCTTTCGCCGAACAGGACCGGACCGGCGCGGGTCAGCATCGCGTCGATCGAGTTGCGCAGGGATTCCAGCGCGTCGTTGAGGCGGCGCTCTTCGAGTTCGGCATCCGCAGCAAAGAGCCGGGCGGGCGGAACGACGGGGTCGTAGAGGTGGACGCGGCCGGAGGCGAGGCCTTCGTTGAGCGTGCGGCCGCGCAGTTCCACGGGGCGGGTCTGGCGCAGGCCCGCGCTGATCGTGTCGGCGGCGGCGGCGACGAGTTCGGCCAGCACCATGGCGACGGTCTGGAGAGCTTCGGCCTCCTCGTCGTCATAGACGCGCTCGGTGCGGTTCTGGACGACCAGCACGCCGAGGACACGTCCGCCACGCAGGATGGGCACGCCGAGGAAGGAGTGGAACGGGTCTTCGCCGGTTTCCGGGCGGTAGGAGAAACGGGGATGCGAGAAGGCGTCGGTGAGGCGCAGGGGGCGCGCGGTGGACGAGACAAGGCCGACAAGGCCCTCGTTTTCCTTCATGCGCGTGCGGCCGACGGCTTCGGGGCGCAGGCCCTGGGTCGCCATCAGGAGCAGGCTTTCATCCTCGGCGCGGAGGTAGATCGAGCAGACATCGGCGACCATCGTGCTGGCGATCAGCTCGACAACCCGTTCCAGCCGTTTGGGATCCTGGGCCTGGTTGGCCATGAGGGCGCGCAGGCGGGAGAGCAAAAGCTTGGCGCCGCCGCCCGCATGTCCGCGTGGCGGGCCTCCGCCCTTTTCGCCTGGTCTGCCGCGTTCAGTCACTTAGGCCGCTCCAACGGGGAACCCTAGCAGAAGTCCCCTTGGGACTCGCCCCCATCCCGGCTTCGCCGTACTTCCCCCGCTTCGCAGGGGAAGAGGATCGCCTAGTCTGAGTCCAGTCCATACGCAGTGTGCAACGCGCGCACCGCCAGCTCGGTATAGGATGCATCGATCAGGACGGAAATCTTGATCTCCGAGGTTGAGATAACCTGGATGTTGATGCCCTTCGATGACAGCGCCTGGAACATCGTCTTGGCGACGCCCGCGTGGCTGCGCATGCCGACGCCGATGACCGATACCTTGGCCACGTCGCGCGAGACGGTCATGCTTTCATAGCCGACATTGCCGTTGAGCTTCTCAAGCACGGCCTTGGCGTGGCCGGCGTCGCGATCCGGGCAGGTGAAGACGATGTTCTGGCGGCCTTCGGTCTTGGCGGAGGCCTGCACGATCATGTCGACGTTGACGCCGGCATCGGCCAGCGCGCCGAAGATGGTGGCGGCGACGCCCGGATGGTCTTCGACGCCGATCATGCTGAACTTGGCTTCGTCCCGTGAGTAAGCGACGCCGCTGACAACCTGCTTTTCCACGATCTGTTCCTCATCGCACACGAGCGTTCCGGTATTGGGTTTGGCCACGGGCCCCTCAAACGAGGAGAGCACGCGCACCGGGACGCGATGGTTCATTGCCAGTTCGACCGAGCGGGTCTGGAGCACTTTTGCTCCCAGCGACGCCAGCTCGAGCATCTCTTCATAGGAAATCTTGTCGATGCGCCGCGCCTTGGGCGTGATCCGCGGGTCGGTGGTGTAGACGCCATCGACGTCCGTATAGATGTCGCAGAGATCGGCCTTGAGGGCGGCGGCGACGGCGACGGCGGAGGTATCCGAGCCGCCACGGCCCAGCGTCGAGACGCGGCCATGATCGTCCACGCCCTGGAAACCGGCGACGACGGCGATCTCGCCGGCATCGACCGAGCGGATGAAGTCGGGGTTGTCGCAACCGGTGATGCGGGCCTTGCCGTGGGCTTCATCGGTCGCGAGCTTGAGCTGCCAGCCGAGCCAGGAGCGGGCCTTGAGGCCCTTGCGGCGAAGGGCGAGCGCGAGAAGACCAGCGGTGACCTGTTCACCGGACGCGACCACGACATCGTATTCGTCGTCATAGTCCTTGCCGTGCAGGTCAGGGCCGGCGGCCCCGCGCGTCCACTCGACGAGCTGGTTGGTGGTGCCGGACATGGCCGAGACGACGACGGCAATCGAGCGGCATTCAGCGCGGCGGGCGGCGACGATGTCCGCCACGAGCGCGATACGCTCGAGGTTGGCGACCGACGTCCCGCCGAATTTCAACACCAGCCGTTTCATGACCACGAACGTCCCTACAGCCGCCCGCTATCGGGGGGCGGCGACGGAGCGCTGTCTAGGGGCACAAGCGCCCTAGGGCAATGGCAGGTCGGATTAGCCCGGCTGAAGAGCTTATTCGGCGGGTTTGATGTTGGGTTTGGGCGAGGAAACGGGCGGCCGGTCATTCCTCGGCCAGATCACCCAGAAGCCAAAAGCGGCCAACACCAGACCGCCAACCGAAAACGCAATCATGAGCAGTTCCACGTCGGTCATTTGCCTGCCGTGTCCTTTCCCGCGTCTTCCTAGCGTTCTTCGGTCAAAATACGCACCAACAATGCCAATATAGCAAACAGGAGCACGATTGGCACGCCCCAGGCTGCGCTCAGTTCAGCCCCCGGAGAGCGGCCAGCCACGGCCGGCAGCACAATAAGGGTCGTTATGGACGCGGCGACCCCGAGCAGCATGTTGGCGAAGAACTCGCCTACGCGGCGCCTGCCGCCCGGGGACAGCACGGCCCAGCGCGCGGTGATACCGCCCGGCGATGGACGGTTCTCGTTCTCAACGTTTTCCGTCACCCCAACCCTCCCCTGCCCGGAGAGACACTAGGACGCGCGCCCGTTGCCCGCAGCGCGCGGCGGGTCCAGATAAGGGGCATGACCAAGACCCTCGTTCGCGATGAAACCATACCGGAGGCGCCCAGCGTCGATCCGGCGGAAATCGAGAAATTCCGGAAGATGGCGGCGGACTGGTGGTCGCCGACGGGCAAGTTCGCGCCGCTGCACAAGTTCAACCCGGCGCGGCTGACGTATATCCGCGAGGCGGCGGTGAAGCAGTTCGGGCTCGAGGCCGGGGCGAAGCGTCCGCTGGAGGGGCTGCGGCTGCTGGATGCGGGATGCGGCGGCGGGCTGGTGACGGAGCCGATGGCGCGTCTGGGCGCGCATGCGGTGGGGCTCGATGCCGGGGACGCCAACATCAAGGCGGCGATGGTGCATGCGGATAGCGTGCATGTGGATGTCGATTATCGCGTGGGAACTGTTGAGGGGCTGATTGCGGCCAACGAGCCGAAGTTCGACATCGTGCTGGCGCTGGAAGTGGTGGAGCATGTGCAGGATGCGGCGCAGTTCCTGAAGGATTGCGCGAGCTTGCTGGCGCCCGGCGGGCTGATGGTGACAGCGACGCTGAACCGGACGGCGAAGGCGTTTGCGCTGGCGGTGGTGGGCGCGGAGCACATCCTGCGCTGGCTGCCGGTGGGGACGCATGACTGGAACAAGTTCGTGACGCCGGAAGAGACGCAAAAGGCGCTCACCGAGGGCGGGCTTGAGCTGATCGATACGGTGGGCGTGTCGTTCGCGCCACTGTCTGGCCGGTGGAGCGTGACGCGCGACCTGTCGGTCAACTACATGGTGACGGCGACACGCAAGAAGGTCTGACGTGCCGCGTCTTCCGCCCCTGCCCGATCTGGAATTTACGCCTCTTGAGTCCGAGGGCGCACTCCCGTTCGCGCGGGGGCATGGCGATGTGTACTTCTCCGGCGAGGGGCTGGCCGAGAAGCGCGCGGTGTTCCTGGTTGGGTGCGGGCTGCCGGAAGGGTGGCAGGGGCGCGAGCAGTTCACGGTGGGCGAGCTGGGGTTTGGCACCGGGCTGAACCTGCTGGCGTTGTGGGAGCTGTGGCGGGCGCATCGACCGAGCGCGACGGCGCGGCTGGATGTTGTCTCGTTCGAGGGCCTGCTGATGCCGCGCGATGCGGCGGCGCGCGTGCATGCGGCGTGGCCGGAGCTGGCGGAGCTGTCGGCGGAGCTGCGGGACAAGTGGCCGGAGCGGGCGCGCGGCGTGCAGCGGATCGTGCTGGGCGACGGGCTGACGCTGACGCTGTTTGTCGATGAGATTGCGAGCGCGCTGCCGCAGGCGCGGGGACAGTGCGATGCGTGGTTTCTCGATGGCTTCGCGCCGGCGAAGAACCCGGAGATGTGGAGCGCGGATGTGCTGGGGCATGTCGCGCGGCTGAGTGCGCCGGGGGCGCGGGCGGCGACGTATACGGTGGCCGGAGATGTGCGGCGCAACCTGCAGGCGGTCGGCTTTGAGGTCGCCAAGGTTCCGGGGCATGGGCGGAAGAAGGAGCGGCTGGAGGCGCGGCTGACGTCGGCGCGGGTTGTGCGCGGCGGGCCGAGGCGTGTTGCTATTGTCGGTGCGGGGATTGCGGGCGCGTGTGCGGCGGCGGCGTTTGTGCGGCGCGGACTCAGCGTGACCGTCTACGATCAGGCGGAGGCGCCGGGTGCGGGGGCGAGCGGCAATCCGATTGCGCTGGTGATGCCGCGTCTGGATGTCGGCGATGGGCCGGCGTCGCGGGCGCTGCTGGAGGCGTGGCTGTTTGCGCGGCGGTTCTATCCGGCGCTGGGGCCGCAGGCGGCGCAGGTGCTGGATGCGGTTCACCTGCCGCGCGGCGAGCGGGAGGTCCAGCGGTTTGCGAAGCTGCTGGCCGACCCGCCGCTCGATGCCGCGCTGCTGCAGGCGGAGGGTGCGGGGCTTCGGCATCGGGGCGCAGTGGCCGTGAAGCCGGAGGTGGCGTTGCCGCGTTTGCTGGTGGGGGCGGAGTTGCGGTTCGGGCGGCGGGTGGCTGCGCTGGATGAGATTGAGGCGGATCTTGTTGTCGTGTGTGCGGGGATGGGTGTTGCGGCGCTGGGGGTGAATGCGCCGGCGGTTGAGGGGCGGCTGGGACAGGTGGACTGGATTGCGGCTGATGGCGCGGCGCGGGCGGTGGCGGATGGTGGCTATGCGGTGCAGGCGTTCGGGCAGCTGGTGTTTGGCGCGACGTTCGAGGCGGCGGTGGGTGAGCCGCAGGTGAGCGATGCGGCGAGCGTGCATAATCTTGAGGTGCTGGCGCGGTTGCGGCCGGAGGTGAGCGCAACGGGCACATCTTCGCGAGCGGCCATTCGTGCGACGACGCAGGACCGGTTGCCGTTTGCGGGGGCTGCAAATGAAAAGGCGCCGGACGGCACTCCGGCGCCTTCAGGACGTCACCGCCTTGTCGGCGGCCTCGGCTCACGGGGCTTTCTGTGGGCGCCCCTGCTTGCCGAGATGGTCGCATCGGAAGCCCTCGGTGAACCTCTGCCTGTTGAGGGCAGTGTCGCCGATTGCCTTGACCCCGGGCGATTTGTGACCCGCGCGCTTAAACGCGGGAATTCGTCTCCGTCCGCCTGAGCCGCTCGATCTCGTCGGCGAGGCGGCGGTCGTCATCGGTCACGAGCTTTTCGAGCACGCGAACGCGTTCCTTCAGCTTGGCGACATCCTCGTGGATCGAGCCAACGACGCCGCGCATCTGGTCGCCGCCATTGTCGAGTTCGCGGCGTGCGGTCTTCTGCTTCTCGCGCTCGATCTTCATGCCGCCGTGGACGACGCTGGAGATCGTGCCGATCACGATGACGCCAAGCGCGAATTCGAAGAACCCGAGAGCCATCGCTAGATCCTTTCCTGGGTGCGGAGGCGGTCGATCTCGCCGGCGAGCTTACGGTCGCCGTCGGTGGCGAGGCGTTCGAGCACGGCGACGCGATCCTTGAGGCGCTGGATTTCGGACATCATCTCCGTTTCGGAGGCGGACGAGGAGCGCTGGGACTGCAGCATCTCCAGCTTCAGCTTCTGCGACTTGATGTGGAAGGTGCCGAGGATAGCGAAGAGGCCGCAGCTGATGCCGAGGATGGGGATGAGAATGCCGAGATATTCCATGGACGCCTCTACACTCTCTGTTCGGTATGCAGGCGATTGATCTCGCCAGCCAGCTTGCGGTCTTCGTCGGTCGCGAGCCGTTCGAGCACTTCCACGCGGGCGCGCAGGCGGGCGACCTCGGCGTTGTTGTTCTCGATCAGGCTTTTCATCGCTTCGGTGTCGGCTTCGCTCGCCTTGCCGGCGCGCGCCTTCGCAACCTCGGACTTCGCGATGATGTGGATCATCGCCAGGAAGGTGACCATGCCGCCGAGGGCGACGAACATCACTTCAACGGGCATGTCAGTCGTCCTTCCGGTCGCGCAGTTTCTCGATCTCGCGGGCGAGGACGGCTTCGTCATCGACCACGAGCTTCTCAAGCACAATGATGCGTTGCTGCATGGAGGCGATGGTCTTCTCCATTCCGGCGACCTTCGCCATCAGCTCGGCGACCTGATCGGGCCCCGGTGCGCCGAAAGGCTGGCCGGGCGGCTGGGGATTGAAGCCCCACTGGCGCATGCTCTCGGCGTCGAGGCCCCAGAATTTCGGATCCTTGAAATGGCTCCAGTCGCCACGGCTGGCGCGGCGGGCGGCCCAGCGTGCGCGCCAGGCGGCCCGCTTGGCTTCACGCTCCATGCGCCAGGATTCGCGGCGGGCGTGGTGTCCATCGTGATCGTGCATCGTCTTGTCCCCTCGTCTCGCCGTCAGCCGCGCAGTTTTTCGATTTCAGCCGCGAGGCGTGCTTCTTCATCCGTATGCGGGCGGCCGAGCGGCACGCGGCGCTGTTCCACACTCTCAAGAAAGCGCGGGCGAGGCTGTTCGCGCGTGTCGCTGTCTTTCGCGGGGGCCGGTCTGTTCGGGTCTTGCATGGGTGTGTCTCCCTGGCGTGCCTCTTATGATCCGGCTCAGGCCTTGACCTAGACCGGGGGGCGTTCGCGAAGTCGGTCGATCTCGCGCGAGAGGCGGCGATCGTCGTCGGTGACCAGGCGCTCGAGCACGGCGATCCGGTCGGTGAGCTTGTCGATCTGTTGCTGCATCGAGGCGGCGACAACATCGTCCTCCCGCGAGCGGCCACGCGACAGCTCGGCGCGGCGGGATTTTCCGTTCTGGACGAGGTAGACGATGGCCACGATCATCACGAACGGGGCGGCAACTGCAATCACGCCTTCCATCTTACAACTCCGTCGCGGTGCGCGCCGTCGCGGGGCGCCAGTTGATTGCGAAATTGCAGTCCGGAGGGCAGCCGCGCGAGGCCATGTCGAGTGTCAGGCCCTTGTCGCCGCCGCCGAAGACGATCTGCATCTCGCCAGCGTTGAGATGAACCACGCCGA
>JAOATF010000146.1 GCA_030158285.1 Hyphomonadaceae bacterium | reverse complement strand
GTCTGGCGCAGGGCGAGCAGTTCGAACAGCTCGTCGAGCGTGCCGAGGCCGCCCGGGAAGACGACCAGCGCGTTGGCGCGCATGGCGAAGTGCATCTTGCGCATCGCGAAATAGTGGAAGCGGAAAGTCAGGTCCGGCGTCGAATAGGCGTTCGGTTCCTGCTCCATCGGCAGGGTGATGTTGTAGCCGATCGAGGGTGCGCCGGCATCGTGCGCGCCACGGTTGGCGGCTTCCATGATGCCGGGACCACCGCCGGTGGCGATCACATTGTCGCGCGGGCTCTGCTCGGAGAGCAGGGCGCCGCCTTCGAGCGAGGCGATGCGGGCGAATTCGCGGGCGTCGGCGTACCAGCGCTTGTGGTCAGGCGTGCCGCTCGCCGGCGAGAAGCGCGCCGAGCCGAACACGACGATGGTGGAACGCACGCCCCAGCGATCCAGCGCCTCTTCGACCTTGGCGTATTCCAGCATGAAGCGCACGCCGCGCATGGAATCGCCAAGCAGCCAGTCCTGGTCCATCGCCGCGAGACGATAGGACGATGAATTCATGTTCGCCTTGTTGGCGCCCTTGCCGCCGGCAAGTTGCGGGATGTCCGCCTTGGTCAGCGTGCCGGCGATGTGTTTCACCGGCGCGGCTTTGGCGGGGGCGGGCTTCTTGGTCGTCTTGCGGGCCATAGGCGTCTCTTCTGAGGGGCCGCCTGTTTAGCCAAGACTGGTAAAGGAAGCGACCGGAAAAACTGCGGATTTTGCAGCTATTCCATGATGTCTTCGTTCCAGAGGGCGGGATTCGCCGAAATGAAATCCCGCATCTGGCGAATGGAGGCCGGGTGCGCGGCGTCAATCACCTCGATGCCATGGCTGCGCAGGAAGGCCTCGTTGCCGCCGAAATTGACCGTGTCGTTGATGACGACGCGCGGGATCTTGAACTGCACGATCGTGCCCGAGCACATCATGCAGGGGCTCAGCGATGTGTAGAGCGTCGTGTCGCGATAGGTGACCTGCCGCCCCGCCTTGCGCAGGCAATCCATCTCGCCATGCGCGATGGGATCGCCGTTCTGGACGCGCTGGTTGTGACCTGACGCGATCAGTTGCGCACCGCGCGCGAGGGCCGAACCGATAGGCAGGCCGCCTTGTTCGAGGCTGGTGCGCGCCTCTTCAAATGAGAGTTCGATGAAGCGGAGATCGGCGGAGGTGAGCGGCATGTTCAGATCGTGATCGTGCGGGAACGCGTGCGCGACGGCTCGATGACGGTAAAGCGGTTTGCGAGCTCTGCATCACCCAGAGCGAGAACTGACAGGACGCGCTGATTGCGACGTTCGTCGGACAGCCCATAAAGTTCTATCAGAATGACGCCGTGGGTCGGATGGCCTTCGCGGACAGCCAGCGCACCAAAGTCGTGATCTTCCGTCAGCAGAAGCCGGCTTCCGGCAAAGGCATCGGCCAAGATCTGAATATCCGGAACGCCGGGAGGACCTTCCATCGCATAGATGACATCGTGACCAGCTTCGCGCAGGGCGCGTACGAGGGATCCGGCAATGCAGGCATCAGCTGCCAACCGCATCTATTCGGCTGCCATCATTCTTTCGCCAGCGATGACGGCAGCAGCATAAGCCAACGCGGCATCAAGGTCAGCGCTCTCAAGCCGGGCATAGTCGGCAAGAAGGCGCTCGCGCGGCTCGCCCGCAGCCAGCTTTCGCAGGATGAGATCAACCGGAATACGCGTGTCGCGAATGCAGGGCTTGCCCGTCATGATGCCGGGATCCTGAGTAATGCGAGGGTGCTGAGTTTCAGCCATGCCTGCACTTTAGCACAGTCTTGTGCGCTCCGGAATTCCGAATTCCCGCGAACTTTGCGCCCTCGTGCCTTCAACGGACTGGCTGGTGTATGTCGGATACGTATCGCCGACATCGGCCAGCCGGGCCATTTCCGCGCGACGTGAGCGGCGTCTAGTGCGCCTCCGCCCATGACTTCGCAGACTTTGCCTCGACCACAAGCGGCACGTTGAGTTGCACGACGGGCATTGTCGCGCCCGACATGACCTTCACCGCGACTTCGGCGAGTTTCTTTGCTTCGGTCTCGGGGCATTCGAAGACGAGTTCGTCGTGGACCTGCAGCAGCATGCGCGCCTTGAGCCCGGCGTCGGCGAGGGCTTTCGGCATGCGGATCATGGCGCGCTTGATGATGTCGGCGGCCGAGCCCTGTAGCGGCGCGTTGATCGCCTGGCGTTCGCCGAAGGAGCGTTCGGCGCCGTTGGGCGACTTGATCTGCGGGAGCCACACTTTTCGGCCGAAGATTGTCTCGACATAGCCATGCTCGCGGCCGAAGGCACGGTGCTGTTCCATGTAGTCCTGGATGCCGGGGAATTTCTGGAAGTACTTCTTGATGTAGGCGGCGGCTTCCTCGCGCGGGATCGACAGCTGGCGCGCAAGGCCGAAGCCGGAGATGCCGTAGATGATGCCGAAGTTGATGGCCTTCGCTTGCCGGCGGATCATCGGATCCATGCCTTTCACGGGCACGTTGAACATCTCGCTGGCTGTCATCGCGTGGATGTCGACGCCGTCGTTGAAAGCCTGGCGCAGGCTCGGGATGTCGGCGACGTGGGCGAGAAGGCGGAGTTCGATCTGCGAATAGTCGGCTGAGAGCAGGACGTTGCCCGGTGCGGCGATGAACGCCTCGCGGATCTTGCGGCCTTCCTCGGTGCGGATCGGGATGTTCTGCAGGTTGGGATCGGTGGAGGCGAGGCGGCCCGTCTGTGCGCCGGCCAGCGAATAGGACGTGTGCACGCGGCCCGTGCGCGCGTTGATCGCCTCGCTCAGCGTCTCTGTATAAGTCGAGCGCAGCTTGGAGAGCATGCGCCAGTCGAGCAGGACTTTCGGGAGTTCATGGCCATAGGCGGCGAGATCTTCCAGCGCATCGGCGCCGGTGGCCCATGCGCCGGTCTTGGTGCGCTTGGCGCCGACGACATCGGCAAGCCCCATCTCGTCGAACAGGATTTCGCCGACCTGTTTCGGGCTGCCGAGGTTGAAGGGTCGGCCGGCGAGCTTCTGCGCTTCGTCTTCAAGGCCGGCCATGCGTTGGGCGAATTCGCCGGAGAGTCGCGAGAGACGCTCGCGGTCGATCAGCACGCCTTCGCGCTCCATGTCTGACACGATGCGGATCAGCGGGCGGTCCATGGTTTCGTAGACGGTCGCGACGCCTTCGCGTGGCAGGCGCGGCTTCAGGCGCTCCCACAGGCGGAAAGTGACGTCGGCGTCTTCGGCGGCATAGCGCGTGGCTTTATCCAGCGGCGCCTGGTCGAAGGTGATCTGCGACTTGCCGGAGCCGATCAGCTCCTTGATCGGGATCGGCGTGTGGCCGAGATGCAGTTGAGACAGTTCGTCCATGCCGTGATTGTGCTGACCGGCTTCCAGCACGAAGGACAAGAGCATCGTGTCGTCGATCGGGCCGACGGCGATGCCGTGGCCCGCGAACATCGAGATGTCGTACTTGATGTTCTGCCCGATCTTGAGAACGGCTGGGTCCTCCAGCATCGGCTTCAGCAGCTCGATCGCCGTGCCCATGTCGATCTGCGCAGGCGTCTCGGCGGAGAGCAGATCGGTGTTCTTCGTGCCGTGGGCCAGCGGGATGTAGCAGGCAAGGCCGGGGGCGAGCGCCAGCGATACGCCGACGAGGGCGGCGGCCATGGGATCGAGGCCGTCGGTTTCGGTGTCGACGGCGACGAAGCCCTGGTGTTTGGCTTCGGTGATCCACCACATCAGGCGTTCGGGGGTAGTGACAGTCTCGTAGGCGTCGAGGTCAAAGGGCTGTGCTTCCGGCGCCATGGGCGCGAAGCTTTCGCCGGGGAGGCCGTTGGCGGCTGCGGTGGGGGCGGCGGCTGTCTTGCCGCCGCCCGCTGCTAGCGCCTTTGAAAGCGCCTGTCCGCCGGCGGAGGAGGAGACGGGCGCTACGCCTTCAACGCCGAGCGTCTGGGCGACGCGTGTGGTGAGCGTGCGGAATTCCATTTCCTGCAGGAAGGCGAGCAGGGTCTTGGGATCGGGGTCGGCGACGCCGAGCTCTTCCAGCGGCGTTTCAACCGGCACGTCGTCCTTCAGCGTGACGAGGATCTTGGAGAGGCGCGCCTTGTCAGCGTGTTCGATCAGGGATTCGCGGCGCTTGGGCTGCTTGATCTCGCCGGCGCGCGACAGCAGCGTTTCGAGATCGCCGAACTCGTTGATCAGCAGGGCGGCTGTCTTGACGCCGATGCCGGGGACGCCGGGCACGTTGTCGACGCTGTCGCCGCAGAGGGCCTGCACGTCGATGACTTTATCGGGTGTCACGCCGAACTTCTCATGCACTTCGGGCGCGCAGATCTTCCGGTCCTTCACGGTGTCCAGCATGCAGATCTGGTCGGTCACCAGCTGCATCAGGTCCTTGTCCGCCGAGACGATGGAGACGCGAGCGCCCTTCGCGGCGGCCTGGCGGGAGTACGTCGCGATCAGGTCGTCGGCCTCGAAGCCTTTCATCTCCAGCGCGGGCTGGCCGAAGGCGATGGCGGCTTTGCGCACCAGCGGGAATTGCGGGATCAGGTCTTCCGGCGGATCGGGGCGGTGGGCCTTGTACTGGTCGTAGAGATCATTGCGGAAGGTGTGCGCGCTGGCGTCGAAAATGCAGGCGAAGTGCGTCGGCTGGTCGCCGGCCTTCAGGTCTTCCAGTACCTTCCACAGCATGTTGCAGAAGCCCGAGATCGCGCCCACCGGCAGGCCGTCCGACTTGCGCGTCAGCTGGGGCAGGGCGTGATAGGCGCGGAAGATGAACCCCGACGCGTCGATCAGATAGACATGGCTGGACGCGTCTACGGGGCGCTGGACGGGCATCGGAAGTCTCCTGTCAGCTTCACCTAACAAGCCGTGGCGCCCTTTGCCAGCATGCCGGAAACAGAGCTGTGAACGGGGACGTGTCAGCAGCGCGGTTTTGCGCACGAAGCTTGCCGTTGCGCGTGACTATCTCCCGCGGGAGCGGATATTACATGCCAATACCCGTTCGCGCGTTCGTTATCGGAAACCACAGGGTCTCCGCTTGAACCTTTGCGGCGCCTCCGCCACCTTCATGGAGCGGACCGGGCCCCTCTGGCAGGCCGAGCAGCTCCCCGGCTGATCTCGCCTGCGATGTCGGACCGCATCGGGTGGAACCCGATGTAGGCTCGGACTTCTCCCCCTCCTAGAGCCTCATCGGTGTTCCTCCCGGCCAACAGACCGAGGAGCAAACAATGCTGATCAGACGATTCAACGCCCTGCTGTTCCGGCACGGCATGATCCAGAACCAGATCGACGCTGAACACCGCGCGCCGAAGCCGGACGCCATCCGCCTCTTCAGGCTGAAGCGGCTGAGGCTCGTGTTGAAGGACAGCCTGCGGAAGATCGCGCGCCTGATGGAAGTGGAGCAGGCGCGGCGGCGGCTGGCGATTGTCGGCGGGACCGACATGGCGGGCGCGCGATGAGCACGCGTCTGTCTCCCATCGACGGCGAGCCGATGCGCAAGGTCCGGCGCTATGGCGTTGAGATGGACATCTGCACGCGCACCGGGGGTGTCTGGCTCGATCCGGGCGAACTGGAACGCATCATCGCCTATGCGCAAGGCGAGACGCCCGGCCGTCGCGTGCGCGACGAGGATGTCGCCGAATACGGCTTCAGCGACGATGACGGAGGCGCGCGTCGCCGCAGGCAGTACGACCTGCACATGCGCTCGCGTCTCTCGGACGATTTCGATTTCTAGCGTTGCACGGCGGCGAGATAGCCGCCGCCGTTGGCGCTTCACACCGCTACCGCCTCATCGCCAGCAGGGCTGACCCATGCCGATCAATTTCTCCGCCGAATTCGCGGGCCAGCCGCTCTGGTTGTGGACGGCCTTCTTCTCCGTGATCGGCTTCGTGCTGTGGCTCGACCTTGCCGTGATCAACAAGAAGGATGGCGAGGTCTCGGCCCGCAAGAGCGCGCTGATGTGGGCGGGCTTTGCGTTCTGTGCGCTGGCCTTTGCTGGCTATGTATACTTTTTCTACCAGCCCGATCCGGCCTATTATCCCAATGGCGGCGACCTGCGCAGCCAGGCGGCGGTGCAGTATCTCACGGGATACATGCTCGAGACGGCGCTGGCGTTCGACAATATCTTTGTCATCTCGATGATCATGGCGTTCTTCGCCGTGCCGCCAGCCTACCAGCATCGCGTGCTGTTCTTGGGCATCATGGGCGCGATCGTGTTCCGGGCGCTGTTCATCGGCGCAGGCTCGGTGATCGTCACGCAGCTGACCTGGGTGCTCTACATCTTCGCGGCAATCCTGATCTTCAGCGGCTGGAAGATGCTGCGCTCGATCGGCGAGGCGCATCATGCGCCAGACACGGGCTGGATCGTGAAGCTTGTGCAGCGGTTCGTGCCGGTGACACCGACGATTTCGAACCACAACTTCTTCGTCCGCCAGCCGGATGCGACGGGCAAGCTGGTGCTCTACGCCACGCCGCTGTTCCTCGCCCTGATCTCCATCGAAGTCGCCGACGTTATTTTCGCCATCGACAGCGTGCCGGCCATCTTCGCCGTCACCCGCGACCCCTTCATCGTCTACACCTCGAACATCTTTGCCATCCTCGGCCTGCGTTCGATGTATTTCATGCTGGCCGCCGCCGTGGACCGTTTCGTCTACCTGAAGGTTGGCCTCGCCGCCGTGCTGGTGCTGATCGGGGGGAAGATCATCTGGAACTTCCTGCTCCATAAGGAAATGAGCCTCGTTCCGTATCTGGAAGCGCACTGGTCGCTGATCGCCACGCTCGTTCTGGTGGGCGGCGCGATCCTCGCCTCCCTGTGGAAGACGCGGAACATGGCGCGGGCAGGGACATCGGCCGGGCACTGATCCGCAAGCGCACTGATCCGTGCACGGACCGGAAGGCATCCTTAACAGGACCTTGCTCTACGGGAATTTAATCAATCCCTGCCATGGTCGCCCGGATTTTATGGATCGGGGTGACGACATGGACCATGCTTCGGAAGGGACTGCCCCGTCTCCGCAACGGCGCCTGCCGCTGTTCAAGCTGAAATACCTCGCCAACGGCGTCGCCATCAGCAGCCTCGTGCTCGCTGTCACCAACACCGTGGTCATGGGCTATTTCTTCGGCTGGACGTGGGCTGCGCTCTGGTTCGTGCCGGCCATTCTGGTCCTGGTCGCACAAGTCTCCCTCGGCGTGCGCGAATTCCTCGGCGACACGACGGACATGAAATACTGGCCGCCGCTGCAACTCGCCCTGATCGCCACCTGGATGACCAGCGCCATCGCGCTCTGGATGACGGGCGACAAGACCGCCAGCATGGTCGGCGTCACCATTCCCGCCTCGTGGGCGATCCACATCATCTTCACCGGCCGGGGCAATCTGCAACAGGTGCTGCGCGCGCTGCTGATGTGCACCGTGCCGCTGGTCGCCATGCTGCTGACCGCCATCTGGTCCAGCATGCCCGCCTGGGTCGCCGTCGCCGGCACGGTTTCTGTCCTCACCATGGTTGCCGGCATCGCGTCCTCCGCCCGGTACTCCACCGACAACTACGGCAAGATGCACCACGCCCTCGCGCAGGCCGACGCCACGCAGAAGCGCCTGCAGTTCGCCATCCAGAGCGCGGGCGATGGCTATTTCGAGATCGATCTCGACGACATGGGCGTCACGCTCAACGCCTCGCTGGCCAAGTGGATCGGCGCGGGCGATGGCCCGGCCAAGGTCGAGAACTTCCACGAAGTGGTCCATCCGGAAGACCGCGATCTCGTCTTCTCGACCATCGACACGGTGCGCGAAGGCACGATCGATGGCTGGAAGCAGGAACTTCGCGTCCGCCTGACCAACGGCGAATGGTGCTGGATGCAGCTGCGTGCGCAGGTGATCGAGGCCAACGCCGCCCATGGCCGCAAGCTGATCGGCACCGTCGTCGACCTCACCGCGTGGAAGAAGATCGAAGCCGAGATGCGCGCCGCCAAGGATGTGGCGGAAGCCTCCTCGAATGCGAAATCGCAATTCCTCGCCAACATGAGCCACGAGATCCGCACGCCGCTGAACGGCGTTCTCGGCATGGCGCAGGCGCTCGAGGCTGATGGCCTGACGGCGCCGCAGAAGGAAAAGGTCGGCGTCATCCTCGACTCGGGCAAGTCGCTGATGGCCCTGCTCAACGATGTGCTCGATCTCACCAAGATCGAAGCCGGGAAGATGGAGATTTCCGCCGTGCCGGGTGATTTCCTGCATACGATGAAACGCACGCGCCAGCTCTTCCAGGCCACCGCCGACGAAAAGGGCCTCGACCTGCTGGTGCGTTACGACTCGAACTTCCCGCAGCGCCTCACCTACGATCCGACGCGCGTGCGCCAGTGCGTCTCGAACCTGATCTCCAACGCGATCAAGTTCACCAACCAGGGCCGCGTCGAAGTGGCCATCAGCTCTACGCGCACCAATGATGGGGACTATCTCGTCGCCGTGGAAGTCAGCGACACCGGCATCGGCATGTCGGACGAAACGCAGGCCAAGCTGTTCACCGTGTTCACGCAGGCCGACGGCGCCACCACGCGCAAGTTTGGCGGCTCGGGCCTCGGCCTCGCCATCTCGCGCCAGCTTGCGCGCATGATGGGCGGCGACATCACGGTCACCAGCCATGCCGGCAAGGGCTCGACCTTCCGCCTGAGCTTCCGCGCACAGGAAGCTGCGCCCGCCCGCGCCACCGCGCCCACGCCCGAGCGCGCCGCCGAGCCGGCCAAGCGCAGCCTGCGCGGCCTCCGCGTCCTTCTCACCGACGACAACGCCATCAACCGCCAGGTCATCAAGCTGTTCCTTGCCCCGCAGGGTTGCGACATCTCCGAGGCCACCAACGGCAAGGAAGCGCTGGACCTGATCGCCCAGCACGAGTTCGACATTGTCCTGCTCGACGTCCACATGCCCGTCATGGACGGCAAGGAAGCGATCCAGCGCCTGCGCGCCGAGCCGCGCTGGAAACACCTGCCGGTTGTCGCGCTGACGGCCGACGCGATGTCGGGCGACCGCGAGAAATACCTCGCGCTGGGCATGACGGATTACCTGTCCAAGCCGGTCGACCAGCGCGAGCTGATCGCCAAGATGCACCAGGTGATGGGCCTCGAGACCGGCGCTCCGGCCGCCGCGAAGCGGGCCTGATTTTCTTCCCGATGTGGCATCCGCCGGCTTCGCAGGCGGCCCCTTCCGTCGCTTCGCGCCACCTTCCCCAGCTTCGCTGGGGCAGGACTACAGACCGCGCGGCCTGTGGTCCTCCCTCGACGCGAAGCGGCGGGGGAGGTGGCCCGCAGGGCCGGAGGGGGCCGGCCGCAAAGCGGCCGGAACCGCCACACAGCGCTGTGATTGCCCCGCGCAGCCATCATTGTTCCGCAATTTCCGGCTTGAACAGCCGCAGGAGCAGCCGCCCGCAAGGGCTGGATCGCCTTGCGGACGGGCCGCTTTAGCGCCAGTGTCCGCGGCGGAACCAGCCCGCAGAAGGGCTGTTTGCAGGGAGTTCCGAACGCATGCCGGCCACGTCTTCCAGGCGCTCGCTGCTCATCAAGGTGGGCATTCCGGTGCTCATCCTTGCGGCTATCGCGGGCGCATTCTTCGCCCCGGCCCTGCTCAAGGTGGAAGCGCCCGAAGTGGCGATCGCCCAGCCGAGCGGCCAGCCCGCCCCGGCCGTCTCGGGCAGCCGCGCGGGTCTCTCGGGCGAGGATTTCTCGGCGCTGGCGAAGCGCCTGATGCCGTCCGTGGTCAACATCGCGACACGCCAGACCGTGGCGCGGGGCGATGGCCTGCCGGCTTTCGGGCCCAACTCCCCGCTCAACGAGTTCAATGACCTGTTGGGTCGCGGGCAGGGCGGCATGCGCCGCCAGTCCTCGCTCGGCTCCGGCTTCATCATCGACGCCGAAGGGTTTGTGGTCACCAACAACCACGTCATCGAAGGTGCGGACGAGATCGACATCATCCTCTCCGATGGCTCCGTGCTGGCCGCCAAGCTGGTCGGCGCGGACGAGGATGTGGACCTTGCCCTGCTGAAAGTGGAATCGCGCAATCCGCTCACGGCCGTTCCGTGGGCCAACTCGGATGCGGCTGAAGTCGGCCAGTGGGTCGTCGCCATCGGCAACCCGTTCGGCCTCGGCGGCACGGTGACGGCCGGCATCATCTCCGCCCGCAACCGCGATATCAGTGCCGGCTCGTACGATGACTTCATCCAGACCGATGCCGCCATCAACAAGGGCAACTCGGGTGGCCCGCTGTTCAACCTCCGTGGCGAAGTCGTCGGCATCAACACGGCCATCATCTCGCCGGGCGAGGCGGGCGGTTCTGTCGGCGTTGGTTTCTCGGTTCCCGCCAACTTCGCCAAGGTCGTCGTCCAGCAGCTGCGCCAGTATGGTGAAACGCGCCGTGGCACGATGGGCCTCTCGGCCCGCTCGGTCGACCAGTCGGTTGCGGAAGCCTATGGCCTCTCCACGCCGGGCGGGGCCATCGTGACGTCCGTGGCAAAAGGCGGCGCGGCCGAAGCCGCCGGCCTCAAACAGGGCGACCTGATCACCGCACTCAACAACCAGCAGATCAAGGAAAGCCGCGACCTGTTCCGCATCATGGGCGTCACCCAGGTCGGCACGCAGGTCTCCGTCCGCTATCTCCGCAATGGCAAGCAGGGCACGGCCACGGTGAAGCTCTCGGCCTCCTCGACAGCGACAACCAACAAGCCCGCCGAGCGCGATGTCGCGACCGAACTCACCAACATTCTCGGCATCAAGTTCAAAGTCATCGAAGACGCTGACCGCCGGCGCCGTGGCATCCCCAACTCGGTGCGTGGCGTGCTGGTGCAGTCGATCGAGACCGGCTCGGACGCGCTGGGCAAACTCCCCATCGGCGCCGTGGTGACAGAAGTCCACTTCCAGCCTGTCTCCTCGCCGGAGCAAGCCATCGCCGCCGCCGAAGCCGCGAAGAAAGCCGGCAAGCCAGTCCTGCTCCAACTCTGGGGCGAGGACGAGGTCAGCTACGTGGCCGTCCGCGCCCGCTAACTCTGGACCGCCAGGCCCCTGCTTGCCGCGCCGAAGCGCGCAGCGCGTAGGCTGGCCCGGCAGTCGCTGCGAAGCAGCGAACTCCCCGAGAATGAGGGAAACTCGCTGTACAAATCCAAGGGAAACAGAC
>JAOATF010000145.1 GCA_030158285.1 Hyphomonadaceae bacterium | reverse complement strand
GTCCTCGGCCAGCGCCGGGCGGATGCGGCGCATCACGGCGCGGATGCGCGCGGTGAGTTCCGACATCGAGAACGGCTTGGTCATGTAGTCGTCCGCGCCGATATCGAGCCCGCGAATGCGGTCGCTTTCTTCGGCGCGCGCCGTCAGCATGATGATCGGCAGGTTCCGCGTCGCCGCTTTCGAGCGCAGGCGGCGCGCCACTTCGATGCCCGCCAGCTTCGGCAGCATCCAGTCGAGCAGCACGATATCCGGCTGTCGTTCCTCGATCAGCAGCAGCGCTTCCTCACCATCGGTGGCGAACGCGACCTCATAGCCTTCCTTGATCAGGTTGTACCGGATCAGTTCGACCAGCGCCGGCTCGTCCTCGACGATCAACGCATAGGGACGCGTCGCCGCGGCAGGACGCATCGTGGGGCGCTCCAACTCAGTTGCTGTTGAGGGCATCGACTTTCGGCCTTTCAGTGGGGAGCTGCTCGCCGGTGACGAGGAAGTGGATTTCCTCGGCAATGTTGGTGCAGTGGTCGCCGATCCGTTCCAGATTCTTGGCGACAAAGAGCAGATGTGCGCAGGCGGAGATCGTGCGCGGATCTTCGATCATGTAGGTGACGACTTCGCGGAACAGCGACTGGTAGTGCTCGTCCACTTCCTCGTCGCGCGCCCAGACCTTGCTGGCCGCATCCGTTTCCTGCGCCGTGTAGGCATCCAGCACGCGTTTCAGCTGCGCCGTCACCAGCCGGCCCATGCGGGAGACGCCCTTCAGCGCGCCCGTCGCTTCCAGCTTCTCGATCAGCTTCACGCGCTTGGCGATGCTCTTGCCGAGATCCCCGATACGCTCCAGTTCGGTTGCGATCTTCAGCGCCGAGATCACCTGGCGCAGGTCGCGCGCGAGCGGCTGGCGCAGCGCAAGCAACCGCAGGATCTTCTTCTCGACCTCGACCTGGAGGTTATCGATCTGCGGATCGCGCGAGACGACCGTTTCGGCCAGCGCGAGGTCACGCGCGCTGATCGCCTGGATCGCGTCGGACAGCATGTCCTCCGCCAACCCGCCCATGCGAGCGAGATCACCGGAAAGCTCTTCCAGATCCTGCGAGAAAGACCTGACTGTATGCTCGGTCATGTCCTTGCCTCCTCACCGCGCCTGACTTGCAACATCGGCTGATCCTAACCGAATCTGCCCGTGATGTAGTCCTGTGTTCGCGAATTGCGCGGGTTCGTGAAAATCTGCTCGGTCGGGCCGGTTTCAATCAGCTTGCCGAGGTGGAAAAACGCCGTCTGCTGGGAGACCCGCGCCGCTTGCGCCATCGAGTGCGTCACGATGATGATGCAGTAATTGGCCTTCAGCTCGTCGATCAGTTCTTCCACCTTGGCGGTGGCGATCGGATCGAGCGCCGAACACGGCTCGTCCATCAGGATGATTTCGGGGTTCACCGCGATCGCGCGCGCGATCACAAGACGCTGCTGCTGGCCGCCCGACAGGCTCATGCCGGGCGCGTTCAGCCTGTCCTTCACCTCGTCCCAGAGACCGGCCTTGCGCAGCGACGTCTCGACGATCTCGTGCATCTCCGTTTTCGAGCCCGCGAGGCCATGCAGTCGCACGCCATAAGCCACGTTGTCGAAGATCGATTTCGGGAACGGGTTCGGCTTCTGGAACACCATGCCCACCTGCGCCCGCAGCAGCACCGGGTCCACCGTGCGCGCGTTCACGTCCGTGCCGTCGATCAGGATCTCGCCCGTCACGCGGCAGTTCGGGATGGTGTCGTTCATCCGGTTGATCGAGCGCAGGAA
Organism: Hyphomonadaceae bacterium; assembly: GCA_030158285.1. GTDB lineage: Bacteria > Pseudomonadota > Alphaproteobacteria > Caulobacterales > Hyphomonadaceae > UBA7672. The sequence goes on along the minus strand of JAOATF010000145.1, from coordinate 625 downwards.
AGTGGACTTGCCGCAGCCCGACGGGCCGATCAGCGCCGTCACCGACTTTTCCGGCATTTCCAGCGAGACATCGAACAGCGCCTGCTTCTCGCCGTAGAACACAGACACAGTCCGCGCGCTCACCTTGCCCGGGGCGCTCACGGGCGGCTTCGGCGCCGCTTGCGGCGTCTGGATGTTCAGCGCGGGCATCGGGTCCATCCGGCTCATAGCCCTCTCCGCTGGCGCAGCCGTATCGCGCTAGTCGAGAAGGTCTCGAAACTCATGAATTGCCCGACAGCCACTGATCCGCGAGTCCTTTATGCGGCGATTGTGACAGTCCTGCGAAGCCGGGTTGGCCTCCCCCTGCGGCAGTCTGCCCATCTGTGGATAAACAGGTGAAAACAGCCATTTACCCACTCCCCGCGCAGGTATTTTCTGCCAGAACGCACGCGCTGCAGGAAGGGAACTCCGAAAGTGCAACAGGATCTGAGGCTATCCGACCACGACATGAGCCCCGAGCGGGGCTTTCTTTGCTCGTATAATGCCGCTGACGTCCGCCTGCCCTCGGACTTCACCGCGCCCGAACAGGCCGCCCGCGACCTGCCGCGCACCCTGCTGACCGGCCGGGTCCGCCATCACCTTGAAC
>JAOATF010000144.1 GCA_030158285.1 Hyphomonadaceae bacterium | reverse complement strand
GCCGCGCCGACGGCGACGACTTCATCCGGGTTGACGCCCTTGTGCGGCTCCTTGCCGAAGAAGGTTTTGACCGCTTCCTGCACTTTCGGCATGCGCGTCATGCCGCCGACGAGGATGATCTCGTCGATCTGGCTGACCGACTTGCCGGCGTCGGCGAGGGCCTTCTTGCAAGGCTCCATCGTGCGCTTCACGAGATCCTCGACGAGGGCCTCAAGCTTGGCGCGGGTGAGCTTCATGTTGAGGTGGACCGGGCCCGACGGGCCGGCGGTGATGTAGGGCTCGGTGATGTCGACCTGCGACACCGTCGAGAGTTCCTTCTTCACTTCCTCGGCTTTCGAACGCACACGTTGAAGGGCCATCAGGTCCTTCTTGAGGTCGATGCCGTTCTGCTTCTGGAATTCGTCGCAGATGTAGTCGACGAGGCGGTTGTCGAAGTCTTCACCGCCGAGGAACGTGTCGCCGTTGGTGGAGAGCACTTCGAAGACGCCATCGCCGATCTCGAGGATCGATACGTCGAACGTGCCGCCGCCGAGGTCGTACACCGCGATGACTTTGCCCGAGTCTTTTTTCTCGAGACCGTAGGCGAGGGCGGCAGCCGTCGGCTCGTTGATGATGCGGAGGACTTCAAGACCGGCAACGCGGCCAGCGTCTTTGGTGGCCTGGCGCTGGGCGTCGTTGAAGTAGGCGGGGACCGTGATGACGGCCTGCGTGACTTTCTCGCCGAGATAGGCCTCGGCCGTCTCTTTCATCTTGCCGAGGATGAAGGCGGAGATTTCCTGAGGGGAGTAATCCTTGTCGCGGCCCTTGATCCACGCGTCGCCATTGGGGCCTTTGACGATCTCGTAGGCGACGAGGTCCTTGTCCTTCTTCACCATCGGATCTTCGAAGTTGCGCCCGATCAGGCGCTTGATGGCGGAGTAGGTGAAACGGGGGTTCACGGTCGCCTGGCGCTTGGCGATGACGCCGACGAGGCGCTGGCCGCTATCCTGGAAGGCGACGACGGAGGGGGTGGTGCGCGCGCCCTCGGTGTTCTCGATCACCCGGGCCTGGCCGCCGTCCATGACGGCGACGCAGGAGTTGGTCGTCCCCAGATCGATGCCGATGATCTTAGCCATACTACAAACGTCCTTTCTGCGGCGGCCGCCCCATCCAGTGTTCCGGGCCTGACGAGCAGCACCCAGATTGGACGACCCCTAGGTCTTCAACTTTGATCGCGCGCAGGAAACTCGAAACGTCCCTGCGGGCTGGGGCTCATATGGGAACTGGCTGGTCAGGCTCAAGAGATATTGTCACGCAACCGTGCCGCAGGCCGCAGTCAGGGCCGGGCGGCACGGATACGCGAAGCGTCTTCATCCGTCGGATATCGCCCGCGTTCAAGCAGTTCCAATCGATATTCCGCGTAAGACAGGCCCAGCTCGGCGGCCTTTCGGGCCCACCGGATACCCGTTTCAGTGTCTGGAGGGGCAAACGCGGCGGCCCGGGCCCGGGTCCAGCACCACTGGCTGAAGATGGTGTTTTCCAGAATGTCAGGGCCGTTGTTGTGGCCAAGCCATTCCGAGAGAGGGATGACTACGCCCATCTCCTCCAGCGTGTTCTCGCGCTGTTCACGGTGAGTCGCGCGCCAGCTTTCGGCAGCCTTGCGAAGAACGGTGCGGGTGTCCCGGCTGGTTGAGCGGGCGGTGGCGCGGGCCGCCGAGAGGGCGAAGTTGATGGCCATGGGGCGGCTCCGTCTGTGGCGGCAGTGAAGCATGCCGGGCGCGGGCGGCAAGGCGCCGGGGCGGCCGGAGGCGGAACGAAGCGTCCGGCGCCTTCATTCCGCCCAGCGGTGGAGGGAGTCTGAGGCCAGCAGTGGAGGGGACAAGATGCTCCGCATCCTGATGGCTGGGTTGGCGACGCTCGCGGCGTCGGGCTGCACGTTCGGGCTGCCGTCTGCGGTTGACGCAGCGCCGTTCGAGGCGCGCGCGGCAACGGCGCCGTTTGCTGACGGGGAGTATTGTACGCTGGAGCAGGACGAGGCGGGCAAGCTGGTCGTGCGACGCCTGATAGAAGACGCGCGGAGCATCTGTTCGACTCTCACGTGGAATGCAACCCGGCGTCTCTTTGTGATGCGAGATGGCGAGGGCAAGGAAGCCGAGCTCAAACTCGTTGACCTCGGCGAAGGCTTCCTTCTTGTGCAGCTGCCGGCAGGGACAGGGAAAAGCGATAGCCCCTACGCGTTCACTCTGTTAGCCGCTGCCGTGGAGGGCGAGGCATTTGTGATCCTGCCGCTGCCGGACAGCGAGTCGATCCTTCCAGTCGCAGCGCGCTATCCCGGCCTGACGTTATCTACCTACACCCCTTCACGGCCGCCGTTCACAACGCCCGTTGTGCCTGAGGGCGCTCAACCGCCGCCACCCGAGCCGGACCATTACTATATTTCTGCGGGCTCTCCTGCGGATATCCGTGACTTCGCGCGCGATATCCTGCGCATTGGAATACGGGCGGGCAATGAAGACCGGCGGGACAATGCCCGTGTGTGGAAAGGCGAAGGGCTGATCGTCCGTGATCCGTCATCATCGGCCGACCCGTCACCGGCAAACCATGCGCCATCCCCTGCGCAGCAGCGAGACATTGATGCGCTGTTGGCCAAGCTGCAGGCGCTCGCATCGCCCCCGTGACGCCTGCCGCAAGGGTCACTCTCATTTGCTCACGCTTGCAGGCGTTGGCGCATTTTCCGGCTGGCGCTGGTTGCGGGCGGGTGTAGGCTCGGCCTGTCCTTTGGGAGGACTGCCCCATGAAAATCCGTGACCTCATGCTGATCGCTGTTTCGGCGGCAGCGCTTGTTGCAACGCCTGCGCTGGCTGCGGGCGGGGGTGGGGGAGGCGGCGGGGGAGGACCTTCGGCCTCTTCCAGCCGGATCGATCCGGTGAAGCGCTACCAGCAGGGCGCTGATCTCCTGAAGGCGGGGAATTACAAGCAGGCGGAGAAGGCGTTCGACGATGTGCTCGATGTCGCCGCCAAGGACGCCAACACGAATTACATGATGGGGCTGACGCAGATCGGCCAGCAGGACTTCAACAGCGCGCGGAAGTATTTCCGGAACGCGGTGAAGTACGACGGCAATAACGCCACGGCGCGCGGATGGCTGGGCGCTGTCGAGGCGAAGCAGGGCGATGCGGGCAAGGCGGCCGAACAGAAGACGGCGCTGGAAGCGATGAAGGTGAAGTGCGCTGCTGCCTGTGCCGAAGCGAAGTTCATCGATGCGGCCATCGCGCAGATCGATGCGGCGGTCGCCAACCCGGCGGGGCCGATGCTGCTCTCTGGAGAGATGACGCGGCTGGCGTCGGCGACGGATGGCAATGCGGCTTATCTCACGGCTTCCGGCCTCATCAATGAGGGGCGGTATGAGGATGCGCTCGGCTCGCTGCGGCAGGCGGGTTATGCGCTGGGGCCGCATCCGGACGTGCTGACCTATCAGGGCTTCGCCAACCGCAAGCTGCACAATTACGATGTGGCGGTGAGCTATTATTCGGCGGCGCTGGCGCTCGAGCCCAACCATCGCGGCGCGAACGAGTATCTCGGCGAGTATTATGTCGAGACCGGGCAGATGGGCCTCGCGAAGGCCCAGCTGGTGAAGCTGGACGGCATCTGCAAGTTCGGCTGTGAAGAGGCCGAGGAGCTGCGCCGCTGGATCGCGGGCGCCAAATCCTGAGGCGGATTGCAAGCGGGCTGGTGCTGGCTGTCGCGGCGTGCGTGAGCGCGCCGGAAGCGGTTGCGCCGATTGATCGTGACAGCCTGCGCGAGCTGCGCTGGGTCGCGCCGGGCGCGGATGCCGTTGCGGCGCTGACGACGCGGCCGGTGGCCTGTGCTGCGAAGGACGCGGCTGGCAAAGAGAGCCGGTCGGAGCTGGACTGGCAGCGCGAACGGGGGCGGCTGGCTTTTGAGTCGCCTGCGCTGCTGGGCGGGGCGGCTGCGCGGATGGGGCTGTCGTGCGCGTCCTGCCATCTCAACGGGCGCGGCAATGTGAACTTCTTTGTCGAGGGCGTGTCGGGCGCGCCGGGCACGGCGGATGTGACGTCGAGCCTGTTCTCGAAGGTGAGGGGCAACGGGACGTTCGATCCCGTACCGATCCCTGACCTGGCGGCGCGCGATGGGACGCAGATCAGGGACCGCAAGAGTGCAGCCTTCCGCGAGAAGGTGCGGGGGCTGATTGTCGAGGAGTTCGACGGGCAGCCGCCGCCGCCCGACGTGTTCGAGGCGGTGCTGGTCTATCTCGACAGCCTCGATGTTGCGCACTGCGCTGATCCGTCTGCGCGGACGGCGCTGGAACCGTTCGACGATTACGGCGCGGCCTTCTCGGCGATGACAGCGATGGTGACGCAGAAGGGCCGGCCGGATGCGGTGTTGTTCTACAGCCGCGCGGCGCGCGAGCGGCTGGAGCGGCTGCATGAGCGCTTTGCGGGCAGGGGAGATGTTCCCGCCCAGCTTGAGGCGTTGAGCGCGAGCCTGGCGCAAGCAGCGACCGCGCGTGATGGCGGCATGCCCACGGTTGCGATTGCGGAGTTCAGCGCGTTGGCGGTGGCGCTGCTGAACGAAGCGCCGAAGTCGCTTTATACGCCGGAGGTGTTGCGGGCGGCGTTGGAGAAGCAGCCGCCCCGCTAGCGCGGGCGTGCGACATCGCCGTGGCGGGGCTGATGAACGAGGCGCGCGACCCGCGACAGGAGCTGGGTGTCCTTGAAGGGCTTGGCAAGGAAATCCCGGGCGCCAAGGGAAATGGCCTTCCGGACATCTTCAGGACGGTTGCGCGCCGTGAGCACCATCACCCCGATGCTGCGGGTCATGCCGCGGTCACGCATGTGGGACAGCACTTCAAAGCCATCGACCTTCGGCATGTTGATGTCCAGCACGAGCGCCGCCGGCGCGATCTCGAACAGACGGCGGATCGTTTCCTGTCCGTCGCGTGCGGGGAAGGCGACATATCCGGCAAGTGAAAGCCGGGTAACGACCAGGTCCAGAACGGCCGGATCGTCCTCGGCGACCAGGACCCTTGGCGCCGGCCCCCTAGCGGACTGCATCGACATCTCTCGCAAGCGGTGGCGCGCTGCCGAACAATGTCGCGAGATGCAGGATCACCTCGGCGGGTTCGACGGGCTTGCGGATCGTCCCGTCGAACAGGTGCGGGTCGAAATCGACATGATCGCAGCCGGCGGTGAAGGCGAAGACCGGTGCAAGCTGGTTCGGGCCGGGGTGACGCCGGATGTGCTGGAGTACGGCGGGGCCATCCTGGTCCGGCATGCGGATATCCATCAGGATCGCATCGAAAGGTGTCGCGGCTGTCTCGATGATCGCCGACGCGCCGCTGTCGACCAGCGTGACCTCGGCGCCGGCCATCGACAGGATGGCGTGGATGAGGTCGCGGTTGCCGCGGTTGTCGTCCGCAACCAGGATACGCATGTCCTCGAGGCTGGAGCTGTTGCTGACGCCGCGTGTGTCTGCTGCGAACGGGGCGAGCGGCGCGTGTATGTCGAAGGAGAATGTCGATCCCAGCCCCGGGCGGCTCGACACGCCGATGGCGCCGCCCATCGCCTCGACAAGGCCCTTGCAGATCGCGAGGCCCAGCCCGGTTCCGCCATGATGACGCGTGGATGATCCATCAACTTGCGAGAAGCGCTGGAACAGCTTCGCTATCTGGCGCTCGTCCAGTCCCGGCCCGGTGTCCGTGACATCGACGTGCAGGCGCGATGCGGCCGTGTCATAGGCGGCGGCCACGGTGACATGGCCCTGCGTCGTGAACTTGATCGCATTGCCGATCAGGTTGAACAGGACCTGCCGCAGGCGAGCCCTGTCCACCATCAGGGCGGATGGAAGCCCGGGCTGCAGCGCGAAATCGAGCCGCAGGCCCCTGGCGGCGGCCTCGATCTCGAACATGGCAACCATGTCGCCCAGCAGCTCGTCCGGGGCGACCGCCTCTGTCCGGATCTCGACCTGGCCGGCTTCGAGCTTCGAGAAATCGAGCACGTCATTGACGATCGCGAGAAGCGCTTCACCTGCGCTGCCGATCCGCCGAAGCTGTGCATCGACCGCGTCGTCGAGATCCTGCCGCTCTGACAGCAGGTGCGTGAAGCCGAGGATCGCGGTCAGCGGCGTGCGAATTTCGTGGCTCATGTTGGCGAGGAATTCAGACTTCACCGCCACGGCCGCTTCGGCGCCTTCGGCCGCGGCGCGCAGATCGGCTTCCAGCTTGACGCGTGCGCTGACATCGCGTGTCACGCTGAGGAATTCGACGGCCTGCCCATCGTCGCCCCGGATGACGGTCGGGCTGGCTTCGATGGAAATCCAGCGGCCGTCCTTGTGCCGCGCGCGATAGACCAGCCGCGTGTTCGCGGGCGGGGCGCCGGCAAGAAGCGCGCGGTAGGTGTCCAGCACGCGGGCGCGATCATCGGGGTGGATCAGGCGCGTCATGCTGGCGCCGACAAGCTCTGCGGCGCTGTAGCCCGTCACCTCGATCACGCAGGGCGAGAGATACAGGAGCTTGCCGTTGATATCCGCGCGGGAGATCACCTCGGTGACGTTATCGGCGATGATGCGATAGCGCGCTTCGCTTTCGGCCAGGGCGAGGGTTGCGGCGCGGCGTTCCGAAACATCGCGCAGCTGGCAGACGACGGCCTCGATCGACCCGTCTTCACCGTGGACGATGCTGGAACTGGTCTCGACCCATGCATACCGGCCGTCAGCCTTGCGCATGCGATAGCTGCGATCCTCGCCCGGGAGCGTTGCAGCGCCATTCTTGAGCGACGAGACGCTCGACAAGACACGCCCGACATCGCCCGGGTGAATGAAGCTCGCTCCGGTCCGGCCGAGCATGTCGTCTGGGGTCCAGCCATAGCGCCGGATGGAGGGCGAGACGTATTCGATGACATCGCTGCCGCTTACCCTCAGAACGACATCGCTCGCCGCCTCGGCCAGCAGTCGAAAGCGGGCTTCGCTGTCGGCGAGGGCGAGTTCGGCAATGCGACGCGCCGTGACGTCGATCACGGTGCCGTAGATGGCGAGAACCTCTCCGTCCGGTCCGAAATCGCAGGCGTTGCGGCCTTCAATATAGCGGACTTCGCCCGACGGCCTGATGATGCGTGCTGATGACGGCGCCGCTGTGCCGTGCAGGTTGCTTTCGAGATTCGCGTTTGCAACCGCCTGGTCGTCGGGGTGGACGAATTGCATGGCGTAATCGAGCGAGGGCACGACGTCTGGCGCGATTCCGAAAATCCGGAACATGTTGGGCGACCAGCGGATCGCGTGGGTCGACGCGTCCATCCACCAGTAGCCGACCCCGGCCAGTTCTTCGGCCATATCGGCCCAGCGCAGCGCAAGGGCGGGCTCGACTGAGCGCATGTTCGTTTGTCCCCAAGGCCGCCCAACCGGAAACCGTTGTCACGAAAGCGCCTTAACAAATGCATGCACTCTCATTTGGAGGCGGCCATCGGGATGCTGGGGAGGCGCCCGGATTGGGTACGCGAAATCGTTCGGCAGCTAACGTTCGCGGCTCGCTGGTCTGCTGTCTGGGGAAAAACAAAAGGCCCGGTCGAAAGACCGGGCCTGATGCTTTTCAGCGATGTGCCGATCAGTGGCTCGGAGCGGGCGCCACGGTCGGGATCGGTGTGGCTGACGGCGCGGCCGGAGCGGCGACGCCCTTGTAGCCAGCGTAGACGTAATCGGGATGGGGGAACTTGCCGGCCATCTCGTTGCTCTGGATCATGAAGATCGTGGTGATGTCGTTCTTCGGGTCGACCCACATGTTGGTGCCGGCGTAACCGGCCCACGAGAAGTACTCGCCCTTGGACGGGTCTTTCATGTCGATCGGCAGCAGGCCGAAGCCGAGGCCGAAGCCGCCGGCGGGGCCGTAGAACCAGGCCTTGCGGTCAACGTCCGGCGTGATCTGGTTGACCAGCATGGCGTCGAGCGATTCCGGCTTGATGATCTGGACGCCGCGATACGTGCCCTTGCCGCGCAGCATTTCGACGAAGCGGAAATAGTCTTCCGTCGAGGCGTTGAGACCGCCGCCGCCGGAGAGCATCGGCTGTTTCTCTTTCGGCTTCGAGAGCGGGGTCTTCAGCGTGGTCGGGCCCTCGGCGAGACGGTTGAATTCGTCTTCCTCGAGATAGAAGTGCGTGTCGTTCATGCCCAGCGGCGTGAAGATCGACTCGTTGAGCAGCACGTCGAGCGTCTTGCCCGAGGCGACTTCGAGCACGGCGCCGAGCACGTCGGTCGAGCGCGAATAGTGCCAGGCCGAACCCGGGTCAAAACGGAGCGGCAGGGCGGCGATGGCCTTGGCGAGATCGAGGTCGGTGAAGTCGAAGCGCGTGTCGCCGGCGGCCATGTAGAGTTTGCCGAGCTCGCTCTCCGGATCGAAGACGCCGTAGATGAGGCCGGACTTGTGGCTCAGCAGGTCGCGCACGGTGATCTCGCGGGCGGCGGGGCGGGTCTTGCCATTGCCGACGAGGACTTTCGGGTTGGCGAATTCGGGAATGTATTTCGAGATCGGGTCCTCGAGGCCGAGCTTGCCGTCTTCCACCAGCTTCATCGCGGCGACCGAGACGATCGGTTTCGACATCGAATAGATGCGGAAGATGGTTTCCGGCGTGATCGGGTCTGCATCGCCCGGGCCTTCAACGCCGACGGCGGTGATGTTCACCACTTCACCGCCCTTGGCGACCAGCAGCAGACCACCGGGGACCGTGCCGGCCTTCACGGCGGCTTCGAGATCGGCCTTGGCCTTGGCGAAACCGGTCTGGTCGAAGCCGAGGGCGGCGGGATCGGCCGCCATGGTGAGCGAGGTCTGGGCCGGATCGGCGATTGTGGGTGCGGGCGGCGGCGTCGCTTCGGCGACGGGCTTGGCCGCTTCCGGCGCGCAGGCCGACAGGAAGAGGGCAGCGGCCGAGGCCGCCAGAAGAAGTTGGCGTTTCATGATGAAGCTCCCCGATGTGTTTGGCGCACTGAATAAACCAAGACCCGCGCGGCAAAAAGGGGGCGCTGCGGTTAGCAATGATGAGGGCTCGACTTCCCGCGCTGGAGCGCCTATATGCCCCCTCGAACTAGTTCTCACATCGAAGCGGCGGCCCCGGGAACTGGGCCGCCGCTTCGCGTTTTAGCCCGGTTTCTGGGCATTTCTGAAGGTATTCCGGCCCATGCGGGCGCAGAGCGAACTTGAAAAACGCATCCTCGACATGATCGAGCCCGTGGCTGCCGGCCTCGGCCTCGATATCGTGCGGGTGCGCGTGGTGGGCTCGCAGACGCCGACGCTGCAGATCATGGCGGAACTGCCCGATGGCACGATGACGGTGGCGCGTTGCGCAAGGCTGTCGCGCGCGATCTCGCCAGTGCTGGAGGTCGAGGATCCGATCACGAGCGAATACCATCTCGAAGTGTCTTCGCCCGGCATCGACCGGCCGCTGACGCGGGTTGGCGATTTTGCGAAGTGGATCGGCCACGAGATCAAGGTCGAGATGGCAACGCCGGGCCCCGATGGCCGCAAGCGGTTCCACGGATCGATCGTTGCCGAGACGGACGGCATGGTCGAGCTGGATCTGAAGGATGGCGGCGGGGCCAAGTTGCCGGTTGGCGACATGGCGAAGGCGACCATGGTGCTGACCGAGAAGCTGATCCAGGCGGCGCGCGCCAAGGGCCAGGCCCCGTCTGACGTCGCGGACGATGAAGACGAGAGCGACGAGGACGATCTGTCCGAACTCGGCGACGAGCTGGGCGATGATTTCGACGACGTTGATGTCGAAGGCGACGAAGACGACGAAGATGAATTTGAACTGGAGTCGGACGACGAGGATGAAGACCTCGACGCCGACGACGCTGAATCCGACGATAGGGAGTAGGGAATGGCTACCGGAGCAGTTTCGGCAAACAGGCTGGAAATCCTGCAGATCGCCAACGCGGTCGCGGCCGAGAAGAACATTGACAAGCGCATCGTGCTTGAGGCGATGGAAGAGGCGATCCAGAAGGCCGCCCGCTCGCGCTACGGCCTCGAGCACGATATCCGCGCCGAGATCAATCCGGATAGCGGAGACACCCGTCTGTGGCGCGTGCAGACGGTGGTCGAAACCGTCGAGAACCCGGTCACCCAGCTGACGCTGGCTGACGCCAAGAAGATGGATTCGGATGCCGAGATCGGCAACGAATTCCGCGAGGAGCTGCCGCCGTTCGAATTCGGCCGCGTCGCCGCCCAGACGGCCAAGCAGGTCATCACGGGCAAGGTCCGCGAAGCCGAGCGTCACCGCCAGTACAACGACTTCAAGGACCGCGTCGGCGAGATCATCAACGGCACGGTGAAGCGCGTTGAATACGGCCACATCATCGTCGATCTCGGCAAGGCCGAGGGCGTGATCCGCCGCAACGATGCGATCCCGCGCGAGAATTTCAACACGGGCGACCGCGTTCGCTCCTACCTCTACAAGGTCTCGGCCGAAGCCAAGGGCCCGCAGATCTTCCTGAGCCGCGCCCACCCGAGCTTCATGATCGCGCTTTTTGCTCAAGAGGTGCCGGAAGTCTACGAGGGCGTGATCGAGATCAAGGCCTGCGCCCGTGACCCGGGTTCGCGCGCCAAGATCGGCGTGTTCAGCCATGACAACTCGATCGATCCGGTCGGCGCCTGCGTCGGTATGCGCGGCGCGCGCGTGCAGGCGGTTGTGTCCGAACTCGGCGGCGAGAAGATCGACATCATCCCGTGGTCGGGCGACGACGCGACGTTCATCGTCAACGCGCTGCAGCCGGCGGAAGTCTCCAAGGTCGTGATCGACGAGGAAGAGGGCCGCGTGGAAGTGGTTGTCGAGGAGAGCCAGTTCCCGCTCGCCATCGGCCGCCGCGGCCAGAACGTCCGTCTCGCTTCGCAGCTGACCGGTTGGCAGATCGACCTGATGACGGAAACGGCGGATAGCGAACGCCGCCAGCGCGACTTCAAGGAGCGCACCGACCTGTTCCAGAAGGCGCTGGATGCTGACGAGACGCTGGCCCAGCTGCTGGCCTCGGAAGGTTTCGAGACCGTGGAAGAGATCGCCTATGTCGAGATCGAGCAACTGGCTTCGATCGAAGGCTTCGACGAGGAAGTGGCGAGCGAGCTGCAGCAGCGCGCCCGTGAATACCTCGACAAGCTGACGGCCGAACTGGTCGCCAAGCGCAAGGAACTGGGCGTTGTCGATGAAGTGGCCGAGATGGAAGGCGTGACGCCCCAGATGGCCGTGAAGTTCGGCGAGAACGGCGTCAAGACGATCGAGGATCTCGCTGGCCTGGTGCCGGACGACCTCGTCGGCTGGAAAGAGCCGGGCCCGGACGGCAAGCCGAAATTCATCGCCGGCATCATCGAGAAGGGCGAGATGAGCCGCGAGGACGCCGAGCTGTTCATCCTGAAGGCCCGTGTCGTGGCCGGCTGGGTCGAGCCGCAGGCGCTGGAAGATGCGCTGGCTGCCCGCGCTGCTGCGCTCGACGCCGAAGAAGCCGCCCTGGATGCCGCCGCCGCCGAGACACCGGCGGAATCGGCGCGCAGCCGTGGCGACGAACTGTTCAACCTCAAGGGGGCCAATGCCGGCTCAACCGAACAGTGATGAGCCTGTAGCCGCTGATGCGGTCGAAACCGACGCGGGCCCCGCCCGCGCCGGCAAGGCCGCATCGCGTGCGCCCGAACGCCGGTGCATCGCCACGATGACGGTGCAGCCGCAGGACGCCATGATCCGGTTCGTCCTGTCGCCCGACAAGCAAGTGACGCCCGATCTGGCAGCTCGCCTGCCGGGCAGAGGCGCGTGGGTCACGGCGAGCCGTGAGGCCCTTGAAATCGCGTTGAAGAAGGGCGCTTTTGCCCGCGCTTTCAAGGCGCAGGTGAAGGTTGGCCCCGACCTCATCACCCAGACGGAACAGCTGCTGGTGCGCCGCGCGTTGGACCTGCTGGGTATGGCGAAACGCTCCGGCGAACTTATATCGGGGTTCGAGCAGGTGCGTGAAGCGGTCCGGGAGGCGCGTCCGGCCTGCCTGCTGGCGGCTTCCGAAGCCTCGGAAGACCAGCGGAACAAGGTCCTGGGCCTCGTAAAGGGTATTTACGGACCGCAGGCGGGCGAAACCGTTACAAACCGGCGTTTGCCCCCCGTCGCCGACTGTTTTTCAGGCGACGAAATGGGCATGGCGCTTGGGCGCGAGCGTGTGGTACACGCTTGCCTCAAACAAGGCCGCATAGTGCATGCCTGGATGGGGGAGCTGGCAAGGCTTTCCGGGTTCCGGCGTGTCTGGCTGCCGGGCTGGCAGCCTGTCGACGCATCCGGTAAGGGCGCCAGCGGGCACGACATTGAAGACACCATGGCCCGTGGCGCCGGGGACGATCCTCCGGACTCACGTGCTTTAGCCAAATCGACTGCAAACGAAGAGACTGAATGAGCGACACAGATAACACGGACACTCCCGGACGCCGCCCGCTGACCATCAAGCCGCGGTCGGATACCGGCACCGTGAAACAGAGTTTCAGCCACGGCCGCTCCAAACAGGTGTCGGTCGAGGTCAAGAAGAAGAAGATCGTGGTGGCGCCGGGGGCAGCGCCCAAGGTCGCGCGCCCTGCTGCTGCTCCCGTCGAGCCCGCAGAGAAACCGGCGGCCGCCGCCGCGGCGCCAGCCGCCCCGCAGCCGACGGCTGCCCAGCAAGCCGTGCAGAAGTCGAACTTCTCGGAAGCGGAACTGAAGGCGCGCAAGGCCGCGATCGATGCCGCGCGCGCCGATCAAGAGCGTCGCAAGATCGAACAGGAAGCGATCGAGGAAACCAATCGCCGCCGCGCCGAGGAAGCGCGCCGCCTGGCCGATGAAGAAAAGCGCCGCGCTGAATCGAGCACCCGCGCAGCAGCGCCGGTTGAAGACGATGCGTCGACTTCTGTTCCCGACCGTTTCTCGCGTGGCATCCGTGGCGAGCGCCCCGAACGTGGCGAGCGTCCCGAGCGCGGTGGTCCGGGTCGTGGTGGCGCGCCTGGCGCCGGTCCGCGTCCGGGTGGTTTCTCTGGCGATCGCGGCGCACCGCCGCGTGGTCCGGGCGGCGCCGTGCGTGTGCGTCCCGATGCTGGTCCGCGTGGACCGGGTGGACCGCGTCCGCCGGGTGGCCCCGGTGGTGATCGTGGCGCGCCGCGTCCGGGTGGTTTCTCGGGCGATCGTCCGCGTGGTCCGGGTGGACCAGGCGGTGGCCCCGGCCGTGGCCCGGGCGGGCCGCGTGGTCCCGGTGGTGGTCCGCGTCCGCTGGCACCGCTGGATACGGATGATCTGACGCCGCTGAGCGAACTCGGCGGACGCGTCAAACGCGTGAAGACGGGCGCTGATGATGGCCCCGCCGGCGGCGCTGATCGCCCCGCGCGCAAGGACGAACCCAAGCGCCGTCAGGGCAGGCTGACCGTTTCAGCCGCGCTTGGCGACGATGACGAGAAACAGCGTTCCTACGCGGCCGTGAAACGCGCCCGCGAGCGGGAGCGTGAGCGTCGCCTGAAAATGGCTGGCGGCGGCGCCGAGAAAGTCTCGCGCGAAGTCGTGCTGCCGGAATCGATCACGGTTGCGGATCTAGCGAACCGCATGAGCGAGCGCCAGGCTGACGTCGTGAAGTTCATGATGCAGCAGGGCGAACTCGTGCGCTCGACGGACGTGCTGGATGCGGACACCGCCCAGCTGATCGTCGAGGAGTTCGGCCACACCGTGAAACGTGTTGCGGAATCGGACGTCGAGATCGGCCTCGAAGGCCAGGACGACATCGACGATCACCTCGAGTCGCGTCCGCCGGTCGTGACCGTCATGGGTCACGTCGACCACGGCAAGACCTCGCTTCTTGATGCTCTCCGTCAAACTGACGTCGTGTCGGGCGAGGCGGGCGGCATTACGCAGCACATCGGCGCCTATCAGGTTCAGCTCAAGACCGGCGAGAAGATCACCTTCCTCGACACGCCGGGCCACGCGGCCTTCTCGTCCATGCGCGCCCGCGGCGCCAACGCCACCGACATCGTCATCCTCGTGGTGGCGGCGGACGACGGTGTGATGCCGCAGACGATCGAGGCGATCCAGCACGCGAAGGCGGCCAACGCGCCGATCATCGTGGCGGTCAACAAGATCGACAAGCATGACGCCAAGCCGGAAAACGTGCTGACGCAGCTCCTGCAATACGACGTGCAGGTGGAAGCCATGGGCGGCCAGACGCCGGCCGTGTTCGTCTCCGCGCTGAAGAAGACCGGCCTCGACGAACTCACCGACACGATCACGGCGCTCGCCGAGATCCTCGAACTCAAGGCCAACCCGGACCGCGACGCCGACGGCGTTGTGATCGAATCCAAGCTCGACAAGGGCCGGGGTCCGGTCGCGACGGTGCTGGTGCGCCGTGGCACGCTGCAGCGGGGTGACATCGTCGTCGCCGGCGCGCAGTGGGGCAGGGTGAAGGCGCTCAACAACGAGCGCGGCCAGATGCTGGATGCCGCTGTCCCGGCAACGCCGGTCGAGGTTCTCGGCCTCGATGGCGCGCCTGATCCGGGCGACCAGTTTGTTGTCGTGGACTCCGAAGCCCGCGCTCGTGAGATCACTGATTACCGTGTCCGCACCAAGCGCAACAAGACGGGTCCGTCCACGCGGGCGGCCACCTCGCTCGACCAGATGCTGGCGCGCCTCAAAGAGGGCGGCAACGCAGCTGGCGGCGGCGTCAAGGAAGCGGCGTTCCTGGTCAAGGGCGACGTGCAGGGCTCGGTCGAGGCGATCACGCAATCGCTCGAGAAGCTGTCCACGGATGAGGTCCGCGCGCGCGTGGTTCTCGGCGCTGTCGGCGGTATCTCGGAGAGCGACGTGCAGCTCGCCATCTCGGCCGGCACGCCGATCATCGCGTTCAACGTCCGCGCCAACAAGCAGGCGCGCGACCTGGCCGAGCGCGAAGGCGTGGAGATCCGGTACTATTCGATCATCTATAACCTGATCGACGACGTGAAAGGCGTGCTCTCGGGCATGCTGGCGCCGGAGCGTCGCGAGACGTTCCTAGGCTATGCGGAAATCCTGCAGATCTTCAACATCTCGAAGGCTGGCAAGGTTGCCGGTTGCCGTGTGTCGGAAGGCATCGTGCGTCGTGGCTCGGGCGTCCGCCTGCTGCGCGACAACGTGGTCATCCACGAAGGCACGCTCTCTGTGCTGAAGCGCTTCAAGGACGAAGTCCCCGAAGTGAAGCAGGGCATGGAATGCGGCATGGCCTTCGCCAACTACCAGGACATCCGCGAAGGCGACCAGATCGAATGCTTCCAGGTGGAGCTGATCGAACGCCGGCTGGAGTAGGCTGCGTCTCAATCGAAAACATCAGAAGCCCCGGAGCGTCGCTCCGGGGTTTTTGTTTGTGAAGGCGCGACCGCCCGCTTCGCGGTCGGCCCCTTCCGGCCCTTCGGGCCACCTTCCCCGCTTCGCGGGGCAGGACCACATACCGCAGGAACTGAGGGGAAGTCCTCCCTCGCCGAAGGCGGGGGAGGTGGCGCGAAGCGACGGAGGGGGCTGCCTGCGAAGCAGGCGGATGGCTGTCGCATCCCTCACCGATTTGTGCGCGACAACGCAAACGTCCGCGCTAAACTCCCCGCCAACAAGAAGCCGGGAAACGGCTGGATCGGCGGGAGAGGGATCAATGTCACAGGTCAGGATACGTGTGCTTGCCGGGTGCGCTGCGGGTGCGCTGGCGATTGGGTCGCTGATTGCGGCGCCGGTTCTTTCCGGGTCTGCGGTGGCGCAGTCGGGCGAGGGTGCGGTGCGGGGCAAGATCGAGGTGAAGGTTCTGTCCTCGCGTTATGATCTGGCTTCTGGCGGCGACGCGCTGGTCGAGATCAAGGCGAGCGAGGGCGCGAAGGCGAGCGAGATCAAGCTGTCGCTCAACGGGCGCGAGCTGGTGAAGCCGCTGAGCTATGACCAGCCGACGAATACGCTGCGCGGTCTTGTGACCGGTCTCGACACTGGCGCGAACTGGCTGCAGGCGCGCGGGCCGTCGGGCTATTCGGTGAGCCAGCCGATCGTGAACTATCCGATCACCGGGCCGATCCTGTCGGGCCCGCATATGGCGCCGTATGAGTGCCGCACGAAGGAATCCGGGCTCGGCGAGGCGACGGATGCCAACTGTTCGGCGCCAACACGGTTTGACTGGTTCTACAAGCCAAGCGCGGGCGGGGCGTTCAAGGCGATGGCCGACGCCAAAGCCGCGCGGCCGGCCGATGTGGCGATGACACGCACGCTCGACGGGCGCAGCGTGCCTTACATCGTGCGCGTCGAAAGTGGCGTGATCAATCGCGCGGTCTATCGCATCGCCGTGCTGGACGATCCGGCGACGACGGGCGTTGCGGCGAACGAAGGCTGGAACGGGCGGCTCGGCGTGGTGTTCGGCGGCGGTTGCGGGACGCAGTACAATCAGGGCTCGAACACGGCGACGTCCGTGCTGAGCGATCTCTACCTGTCGCGCGGCTTTGCCTTCATGAATTCGACCGAGCTGGTGAACCAGCAGCACTGCAATCCGGTGCTGCAGGGCGAGACGCTGATGATGCTCAAGGAGCATTTCACCGAACAGTATGGCGTGCCGAAATGGACGGTGGGCACGGGCGGATCGGGCGGGGCGATCCAGCAGATGGTGATCACGCAGATGTATCCGGGGCTGCTCGATGGCCTGCAGCCGTCGCTGAGCTTCCCGGATTCGTCCATGCAGACGGCGGACTGCGGCCTCTTGCAGAATTTCTGGCGGTCGAAGGACGGCAAGAAGTGGACGGAAGAGAAGAAGGATGCGGTGGCGGGTTATTCCAACGGCACGTGCGGCTCGTGGGAGCGGTCCTTCGTGCGCACGATCCAGGCGGGGTTTGCCGATGGTTGTGCGGTTTCGGACAAGTCGCTGGTTTACGACCCGAAGAAGAACCCCAAAGGCATTCGCTGCACCACGCAGGAAATGCGGGTGAACATCTATGGCCGCGATCCGAAGACGGGGTTCGCGCGCCGGCCGATCGACAATATCGGCGTGCAGTACGGGCTGAAGGCGCTGAATGAAAAGACGATCTCGGTCGATGAATTCCTGACGCTGAACGACAAGGTCGGCGGCAACGACATCGATGGCGGGTTCTCGGCGAAGCGCACGGTGGGCGACGAGGAGGCGATCAAGGCGATCTATGCCTCGGGCACGTTCAACACGTTCAAGAACCTCGATCGCGTGCCGATGCTGAACTATCGCGGCTATACCGACACGACGACGCCGGGCGACATCCACGACCGGCATCGCGATCTCACCATCCGTGCGCGTCTGGAGAAGGCGACGGGCGGATCGGCCAACCAGGTGATCTGGGTGGCGGACCGGGCGCAGGAACGCTCCAAGCCTGCGGTTGTCGATCTCGGACCGATTGCGCTCGACGTGATGACGAAATGGCTCGATGCGATGGCCGCTGATCCGGCGCCGCTGACGGCGGCGAAGGTCGTGAAGCACAAGCCGGCGGATGCGGTGGATGCGTACTGGACGCCGGACGGCAAGCGCGTGAACGAAGTCGCGAGCTGGGATCCGGCGACGTCGTGGAACAAGGTCTATCCGCTGCATTCCGAACCGCGCCTGATCGCAGGCGCGCCTGTCACCAACGACCTGATGAAGTGCCAGCTGAAGCCGGTTGATACGGCGGACTACGCGGTGAAGTTCTCGAAAAGCCAGCAGACGAAGCTGAAGAAGGTATTCTCCGGCGGCGTCTGCGACTGGAGCAAGCCGAGCGTTGGCTATGCGACGGTCAAGGGAACGTATCAGCGGTACTAGAAGCGCGCGTCACTGGCGGATCTCGCGGGAGGCGGTCTCAGCCGTCTCCCGCGATGATGCCCATGATCAGCGCGATGATGCCGCCGGCGATCGCCAGGCCGGTGACGATCTGCTTCGCGGTGGATGGCTTTTCGGATTTGCCTGGGGTGATGGCCTTGGCGCCCTGGACGCCGGCGTGGGCGGCCAGTGTCGTCAGCGTTGCTGCGAGCGAGCCGTCGCTTTGTTTTTCTTCTGCAGTGGGCGCGTTCGCCTTGCCGGAGGCTTGCTCGAGCTTGCGCGCGAGGGCGACGACGCCCAGCAGCATGGCGAGGAGGGCAAGCGAGCCGCCGGCGATCAGCAGCAGCGTGAGTGACGTCATGTGCCGGACCTGCGTGTGGCGACGTCTTTCAGGAACGCATCCTGCTCGTCGGGCGAGATCATCAGGCGCTTGTCTGCGCCGTAGACGATCTCCAGCCGGTCTATCGACAGGGCGGGACTGGAGCGGCTGCGGCGGAAGCGCATGCCGATGCCGCGTACGGGCGTGATGCTTTTGATCTCGTCAATGTCGATGCGCCAGCGGAAGGGGCCGGAGCGCACGATCAGCTGGCGGCCCTCGAGCGTGTAGTTGGTATTCAGCGCGATCCAGACGACGAGGGCGGCGCCGGGCACGACGACGAGGCCGACCAGCAGTGAACGCGAATTGCCGGTCTTCAGCCATGCCGTCACGGGCGCCGAGATCATCGCGACGACGGCAAAGCCGAGGATGGCGCCCATCCAGACGTCGATCTTCGAGCGGTAGGTTCGCGTCGGGCGTGAGCTGGAGCGCGCCATCTCAGTCGTTGTCCTTCACGAACTTGCGTATGCGGCGGATCAGCTTGTCGGCCAGCGGCAGGGAGGGATCGGCGTAGGTGGCGAGATTGCTGGCGCGATCTTCCGACGCAACTTTGAGGACGTGGTTCATGCCGGGGATGACGTCGAGCCGTGTCTTCGGAGCCGCGTCGAGCAGTTTCGCGTCGGCCATGGTGACCTGCAGGTCGCGGTCGCCCTGGATGATCAGCGTGCGCTTGCCGGATTTCCTGACGGCGTCGACCGGATCGATGACGAACATCGCGATCAGGTAGTCCTGCACCTTCGGCTGGAACAGCGGCAGCAGGGCGGGGTGCATGCCGGTGACATCGACACGGCGGCCGGCTTCCAGCTCGGCGATCGCGGGGAGGGCCTGGTCGAGCACCGGCGCGTTGGCGGGGTTGGAGATCAGCTGTTCGCGGATCACATCGCTCATCTTGCGGCCCATGCCGGCGACAAGGATCAGGCCGCAGACATCCTTCCGTCCGGCGGCGGCGAGGGAGACCATCAGCGCGCCTTCCGAATGACCGAGCAGGAAGACGCATTCTTTTGACCTGCGCTCGGCCTTGATCGCGTCGATCCAGGCGTGGATGTCGTCGACATAGGCCTGGGGAGACGTGATGTTGGGGTCGCCAGCGTTTGCCGAGCCGAACATGCCGCGCTTGTCGATACGGACGGAAGCGATCCGACTTTCGATCAGGCCTTCGGCCAGAAGTTTGTAGGCATCGGTGCGCATGCCCATGGGATTGTTGCCGTCACGGTCCGTCGGGCCCGAGCCCGGGACGATGAGCACGATGGGATCGCTATTGCGCGCATTCACCATCGTGCCGTGCAGTTCGCCGGCGGCGACGTCGCTGATCACGGGATCAATGTCGCCATCATTGAGGTTCTTCACGAAGGCGATGACGCCGCCGATGACAGCGAAGGAGGCGAAGATGCTGACGACAGCGCCAGCTTGCTTGCCCGCCTTGGCGCCGGCGGCCTTTGCATCTTCTGTTGTCGGCTTCACGTGCCTGGCGGCGTACGCGTGATGGCGCTTGCCAGCGACTTTCACTACGGCCTCGGGCAGCGGGGTCGTCGCGGCGCGACCTGGCGTGCGGCTGAGGCTGTTGGCGACCGTCACCACGATCAGCACGACAACAAGCAGGACCACCGCCGCAATGGTCAGGGACAGGATCAGAGTGCTCGACATCCGGAAATCTCCCGTCGGTGCAGGCTTACGACGAGAACAGGAGCAGCATTCCGCCCATGATGAGCAGGCCGGCGAAGGCCGCGACCAGCCATGTCTTGCGTTCCATCATCATCATCGGCCGTCTCCCTGATCGATGGCGCGACAATGCGCTTGACATTATCGTCAGTCAATATCAAAGTGATATCACTTCAATATTGCTCATGGAGGGACGTGGATGTCTGTCGTCAGCCACAAGAGGACTCAGGAAAAGCTCGCGGGCACGATGGCGGGCGGATTCCTGCTGGTGTTGTCCATCGCGGCTTTCTTTGTCGCGGCCTGGATGCTGTTCCAGGCGATCGCCACGGGCGAGGGCGGGGGTGATCCCGTCATGGTGGTGGCGTACGCGATCGGCGCGGGCGCGGTTGTGCTGGCGTCCATCCTGATCCTGTCGGGTCTTTATTCGCTGCAGCAGAACGAGAGCGCGGCGATCACGCTGTTCGGCAACTACAAGGGCACGGACCGGAAGCCGGGCCTGCGCTGGGTGGTGCCGTGGTATTCGCGCAAGAAGATTTCCCTGCGCGTTCGCAACGTCACGTCCGAGACGCTGAAGGTCAACGACAAGAAGGGCAACCCGATCGAGATCGCGGCCGTGGTCGTGTGGCGCGTGACGGATACGGCGCAGGCGCTGTTCGACGTGGATGACTACGATACGTTCGTGAACATCCAGATCGAGACCGCGCTGCGCGAGATAACCTCGCACTTCGCCTATGACCATGCCGAGCATGACGAACCGACGCTGCGCGCCGACGCCGACAAGGTAGGCGACATGCTGCGCGAGAAGCTGAACGAGCGGGTTGCGGTCGCGGGTGTCGCCATCGACGAATCGCGCATCTCGCACCTGGCCTACGCGCCGGAGATCGCCTCCTCGATGCTGCGCCGCCAGCAGGCCGAGGCCGTGCTCGAAGCGCGGGCCAAGATCGTGCAGGGCGCTGTCTCGATGGTGGAAACCGCGCTGCAACAGCTGTCGGAGCGCGAGATCGTCACGCTTGATGATGAACGCAAGGCGGCGATGGTGTCGAACCTGCTTGTCGTGCTGTGCGCTGACCGCGAGGCCCAGCCCATCGTCAATGCGGGCTCGCTCTACTAGACGCAGACAAGACAGGCGAGCCCATGCCATCGCCCGGCAAGAAAGCATTCCCGCTCAGGCTCGATCCGGCGCTCCACGCCGCGATCGAGCGCCTTGCTGCGCAGGAGCTGCGCTCGGTGAACGCCGAGATGGAGTTCCTGCTGCGCGAGGCGCTGAAGAAGCGCGGTGTGCAGGTGAAGGAAGAAGGGAAGTGAGTTGATTAGTCCGCGGGGTGAGGCGGCGTGAAACCTTCGGGCCACTTCGTTTTCTCATCCCAGACCGTTGTTGCGCTGAACGTTGCGAGCCTGAGATTGATTGCGCCGGTCAGGTCTGCGCCTTTGAAGTTGGCGCCTGACAGGTCGGCGCCCTGGAGGTTTGCTTTCGTCAGATCGGCGCCTGCGAACACCGTTTCCTTCAGAACAGCGTTGAAGAAAACAGCGGAGCTCAGATTGGCCAGCCGGAAGCTCGTCTTGGTCAGGTCAGCGCCGTAGAAGTCTGCGCCCTGTCCGTCGATTTGCGCCCACCAGCCGTTGATGACGTGGAGACGCTGGAGATTGAAGTCCTTCAGCAGGAAGCGCCTGCCGGACCATCGGGCTTTCTTGAATTCTTCCGTACCCGGCCGGGATTTGAACAGTTTGCGCAGCTCGTCTGCGGCGTATTTCACGGGAGCGTCCTCCGGGTGCTTCTCGGTCAGCCACGCCAGCAGCCCCGTGATGATCATGTGCGCGTCGGTTGTTCCATTTTTCGACAACCGGCTCTTGGCGCCCTTGTTCTTTGCAATGCGAACGAGTCCAACGATCGCGAGCCGTTGCGCCGGCCTGTTCAGGCCAGTGAGGTCGGTACGCCAGCCGTCGATACGCTGTTCAATGCGTTCGCGGCGACCTCTGCGGCTGTTCGCCATGAACACCAGCCACTCGTTGATGTGCTTGACGAGATAGCCAAGGCCCGCCGCGAGTAGGGCCAAAAGGCCAGCAAGAAGTGTCGCCTCTTCTGGGGACATCTTGAATGGCAGTAGCGAGGCAGGGCCGTTCTTGCGGGCATCGAGTTCGGCTTGCAGCCGCTGGATTTCGAGGCACTCGGCTGCGGCTTTGCGCTGTGCGCTATTCAGGTCTCCGGAAGGAAATGGAGCGCTGCAGTTCTGGACGACGTCTATCTCTTCCGGCGTTGCAGCCTGTGCGGATGCATCGACTGGCGGAGCAGAGCCCGGCGCTTGAGGTTGCGCGGGTGGGGTGGGCTGCGCATATGCGGCGGCGCCCAAGAACAACGCAATGAGCGCGCCTGCCAGAGCTATGCGGAAAATCCCCATCCCTGTATCCTCCCGCTGGCCACTGTAGTGACGGGACGGGCGGGCTCAAGTCAGGGCAAGCATCAGGGGAGTGGCGTGGCTTACCGGCAGGGATTTCGGGCAGGAAGTGTCTGTTGTCCGTCCTTTTGGCTAAAGCAGCGTCTGCCCAGTGTGGCGGCGTTCGTGGTCCAGCAGCCATTGCTTGCGCCAGAGGCCGCCGGCGTAGCCGGTGAGCGTGCCGTCGGCGCCGATGACGCGGTGACAGGGGAGGATGATGGCGCAGCGGTTGAGGCGGTTGGCGTTGGCGACGGCGCGCATGGCGGTGGGGCGGCCGATGCGCTGGGACATCTCCTGGTATGAACGCGTGATGCCCGGGGGAATGCGGCGCAGCTCGTCCCAGACCTGGTTCTGGAAGTCGGTGCCGGCGCCGGCGATCTTCGATTTGAAGTCGAGCGCCTTGCCCGCGAAATAATCCGCCAGCTCCTTGCGGATCAGTTTGAGCGCCTTGGTGTCGCCGGGGAGGACGGTGGCGTTGAACTGCTTGCGGTAGCGGTTGACGTGGTCTTCGAGCTTCTTGCGCTCGACGAACTCCAGCATGTGGAGATGCGTCTCGTCGGCGATGGCGAGCATGGGGCCCAGGGGCGTATCGATCCAGTCCATGGCGAAGGTTTTCGCTTCGCGGGATTTGTTGGGGGCCTCGCCGAAGGTGCGCGAGAAGGCTTCGCGGAAGCCGCTGCCGGATTCAAAGCCGGCGTCGAGCTGGGCTTCGATCACGGCGTCTCCTTTTCGGATGGTGTTGAAGGCGTGGCCGAGGCGGCGGGCACGCGCGTACTGGGAAAAGCTCATGTCGAAGCGGCGCTGGAAATGGCGGCGCGCGGTAGCGGGCTCGATGCCCATGTCCTTGAGGTCGTCCTCGCTCCAGCGGCGGGAGGGGTCTTCCTCGACGAGGCGCAAGAGCTTGTCGATCAGCACGCCGGGGGCGTTGGGATCGTCGAGCGGGCGGCAGCGCTTGCAGGCGCGGAAGCCGGCGGCCTTGGCCTCGTCGGGCGAGCCATAGAAGGTGATGTTCTTCGACAGCGGCGTGCGGGCAGGGCAGACCGGACGGCAGAAGATGCCGGTGGTCTTCACGCCAACATAGATGACGCCGTCCATCTCCGGGTCGCGGCGGAGAAGGTGGCTGTAGAGCGTGTCGTGGTCGGGCAGGCGGTTCAGCATCGTTGCCTCTGTGATCAGCAATGTAGGGGCAAGTTAGGGCGGGCGGCAGGCCCGTGCGGCCGGAAAAACGACACGACCATTCCATGGTCGTGGGCCCAGTCATTTGCCGTTCAGGTTGGAAGTTCCATCAAGGCGGGGTCGGTCCGTCTTCCGCGGGTCCGGCGCAACGTCACCGGGGGGACAAGAGCTCCGGGACGCCAACGACAACAAACCTGATACGGAGCCTCCTCCCCATGAAATACGCCATCCTTGCCATGACCGCGCTTGCGGCCATCACCACGTCCGCCTGCGCGATCACGCCGGCCGAAATGGCCCGTCCGGCCGCGCTTGCTTCCGCCACGTCGACGCCGATCACCGGCATTGGCGGCGGCGAAAAGGGCGCCTTCGCGGTTGGTCAGAACACCGGCAGCTTCCAGCGCACGGCGACGAAGCTGTCCTTTTTCGATCTCTTCAACATGCGCGATGGCGGGGCAAACTTCACCCTGCAGGGCGCGGACTTCCAGACCGGGCTGCAGGTGGCTTGCACCATGCGCGAACGGACCGTGACGATCGATGTCGTCGCGTTCAAGCCGGGGCCGATGGCGCTGGGGTGCGATGTGCGCTCCAACGGCCAGGTCGCGCCAGTGATGCTGGAGGTGCAGGAGGCTGCGGCTGACTTCACCAATCGTGAACAGCGCCGGGGCCGCGTGATGGTTGATGGCGCGGCCCTCGAGATCCGCTCGGTGCACGAGATCGCCGGATCGCCGCTGCCGACGGCCGCGCCCATGGGCTATGTCTTCGAGCGCAATGGCGTGGCGGTTGGCGGGGTCGATCTCAACAACGGCCCGGCCGTGTTCGAGGCGCCGGGCGCCAGCGTGGCGGATCGCAAGGCCGTCCTGCTGGCGGCGGTTGCCCTGTCGGTGTTCTGGGATCCGGCAAATCTCGACGCCTGATTGCTGGCGTCCGGGCGAATATTGCAGCCAAAACAATCCGGCGGGCAGGGGTGTTCTTGACATCCCGGCCCGCCGGGCCTTTTACGACGGGATGAAACCACCCACCCAGAGACAGCTGCGCGCCGGCGAGCTTATCCGCCATGCGCTGACGGACATCTTCGCGCGCGAGGAGTTCAACGACCCCGTGCTCTACGGGAAGTCGATCACCATCACCGAGGTGCGGATCTCGCCCGACCTCAAGAACGCCACCGCTTTTGCCGCCCCGCTCGGCGGCGAGGACATGGCGAAGGTTATCGATGCGCTCAATCGCGCGGCGGGATTTCTGCGCGGGCGACTGAGCCGCGAGGTTGACCTGCGCTACACGCCGATCCTGCGCTTCATTCCGGACGACAGCTATGACGAGGCGCGTCGCATCGATGAGCTGCTGGCGTCCGAGCGCGTGCGGCGCGATCTGAACCACACTAGCGAGGACTGAGCGCGCATGGCGGCCGGGGAGACTTCGCGCGCGTTCATGATCGGCGTCACGGGCGGCTCGGGCTCGGGCAAGACCACGCTGGCGCGCGCGCTTCATGCGCGGCTGGGCGAGGCGAAGTGCCAGCTGGTGACCGAGGACAATTACTATTTTGCGCGCGGTCACTACGGTGAAGCGGCGCTGTCGATGAGCCACGCCGAGCTGGAGCGGACGTTCGATTTCGACGATCCGGCCAACAAGGACATGGCGCATCTCAAGCGCGATATCGAGGCGCTGCGGCGCGGCGAGACGATCGAACAGCCGGTCTATGAATTCGCGAAACACGACCGCAAGCCGAACGCGTTCAAGTCGGTTGAATCGCGTCCGGTGGTGATCGTGGAAGGCATTCACGTGCTTTCGGACCGGGCGTTCTTTCCGCTGTTCGATCTCACGGTATTTGTCGATGCGCCGGGCGACCTGCGCCTGATCCGGCGTATCCGGCGCGACGAGGCCGAGCGGGGGCGGAGCGCGGAGAGCGTGATCCAGCAGTATCTGCGGTTCGTGCGCCCAGCGCAGACGCGCTTCATTGATCCGGCGCGGCATTACTGCGATATCGTGGTGGCCTGCGAGGCCGCGCCGCCGGATCGCGACGGGCCGCCGGATGCGGACTCGGTGGACCGGCTGATGGCGCCGGTCTGGGTGCAGCTGCAGAAGATGGGCGTGGTCTAGGCGCGCGGGCGCTGCACGCAATCAACCGATCAGCGGATAGACCGCTTCTTCGCGGTAGTGGCTGCCAGAGCTTGTGCTGTGGGACGAATACATCGCGAAGTGATCGACCCAGAAGGGATCGGTGCGGAAGGCGGATGCGTCCTGCAGGAAGTGCGCGACTTCGGTGTCGAACGTGCCGTGCAGGTAAGCGATGGTGACGTGGGGTTTGTACTTTCTGCTTTCGTTTGGGCGCGGTTCGGGCGGAAGGCCGGCATTGCGGATGGCGGTCTCGCAGGACGCGGCCAGGCGCTGCAGATCGGGCGGGGCGGCGACGCCGGCCCAGAGGGCGGTGGGTTCGCGGCCGCCGAAACTGCCTGCGTCGGCGAGGCTGATTTCGAAGGGAGCGGCGGTGATGCGGCCGAGTTCGAGATCGATGTCGCGCGCAGTGGCCTCATCGACCTCGCCGATGAAGCGCAGCGTGAGATGGAACTGCTCTTCTGTCCGCCAGGAAGCTCCCGGGACGTCCGCCTCGAGGAGGGCCAGGCGTTCGGCGATGGGGGCGGGGATGGGGATGGCGAGGAAGAGGCGAAGGCTCATGGCGTCATGATCGTGTGTGGTGTGCTCGCGGGAAAGGCGAGGAGTTGCGTAATTTTCCTTACAGGCCTGCCGGTGTGCCGAAGCGGGGCGGAATCAAGGCTTAGCCCTTGATTCATCATCTCACATTAGCGCCAGACGCTGCGAAAACCCCCGGATTTACTTGCAAGAAAGGGGGTGGATGACCATTATTCAAGAGGATCGGTGGACCACGTCCGCCGCAGACAGAGGGTTGAAACACTGACCATGGCTGACTTCCAATATGCCTCCTCGCGCACAGGCGCGCAGACAGGCGACATGTCCATGGACGCCGGCCTGCGCAAATTCATGCTCGGCGTCTACAACAAGCTTTTCCTCGGCATCCTGCTCGCGGGCGCGATGGCCTATGCGGCTGGCGCCGTTCCGGCCGTGACCGAACTCGTGTTCGGCACGCCGCTGGTTTACGTGGTGCAGTGGGGCCCGGTGGTTCTGCTGCTCGGCTCGGCCTTCATGATGCGGAACCCGTCGCCGCTGGCCTCGGGCATTCTCTATTGGGGCATCGTCGTGCTGATGGGTCTTGGCCTTGGCACCTGGGTGCTGATGGCTGAGTCCGGCCTGTCGTCCTCCACGCGCGGCGGCATTGGTCTCACGACCACCTATGTCACGATCGCGAAAGCCTTCCTGATCACGGCTTCGGCCTTCGGCGCGCTGTCGCTGTTCGGCTACACGACGAAGCGTGACATGTCGGGCATCGGCTCCTTCGCCATGATGGCGCTGTGGGGCGTGGTGGCGCTGTCGCTGCTGAACTTCTTCCTGCCGGCCTCGTCCACGATGGAATGGATCATCATGGGCGCGGTGTTCGGTCTGTCGGCCGTGCTGATCGCGGTTGAGACCCAGCAGCTGAAGAACATGTACTACGCCTTCGATGGCGACCAGCGCACGCTGGCGGCCATGACGAACCTGGGCGCGCTGAACTTCTTCGTGTCGTTCATCAACATGTTCCGCATCGTGCTGATGTTCCTGTCCTCGCGCGAATAGCACCGGACAAGAGCTGAAAATCGAAGCCCCGGACCCGCAAGGTCCGGGGCTTTTCGTTTCAGGGCATCAACAGCTGTGGAGCGTGGCTGTGGAGGACGTGTGGAGAAGTGTCGGCGTGTGGTCGTGTTGCTGATGGCAAGCTGACGAAATCCGGCGAGATCGGGCGTTCAGTCGATCACCTGGAAGCGCTTCTTGTCGAAGAAGCGCAGGACGGCATCGAGCTCGTGGCCGCGTTTCAGGATCTGTCCGGTGCTGTTCACGAGCGAGTACGCGCCCTGCTTGCGCGCCAGCTCGGGCCATTTCTCGATGATGAAGGTCGGCGCCTCGGCAGCGCGTTTATACATGCAGAACGCTGCGTATTCGCTGTGTGCGCCGATGGCGTAGTCGCGGCATTCGCCCTCGGCGACGAGCTTGCCATAGGTCCAGAGAATGAGGTCGAGCTCGCGGCGATCGAACCAGATGCGTTTTCCAGGAGCCGTGTTTGCAGTGGAGCTTCCCGGATGAGTCTGGTGCGTCATGTGGGTTCCTGTGCACAGGTCAACGCTGAAGATACGCACGCTGCGATCATTACGAAGATTTCGCAATATCACCGCATTTAGGACTTGCCGCAGACACCGATCCCCGCCAAGTTAACTGGGTCGGGCGGATGGTTAAGACGCCGACCTTGGACCCAACAGCCCCCCAGCCCCCCAGGGTTGCGACTGACGGTTCGCCCGACACCTAACACTCCCCGAAAATCAGAGACTTACGCCCGCCGGGCCACGCGTTCGCGTGGCGTTTTGCAGTGTGGCGCAGGCGTTTGCGGTTTCGCTCAAGCGTTAACGCAGGGCGGATTCGCGCGCGCAAATCTTAATGACCTGACGATTTGGCGATTCTCCAAAACACGCGATTCGCATACGACGAATCTTCACGATGCAACGGCTTAACTTCGCCGCGCTTGCCCCGCTTCACGAGGGGCGCAGGATATCCAGATGGACGCGCTGAAAGTCGCCGATCTCTCGAAGTCCTTTGGCCAGCGCCAGGTTGTGCGTGACGTCAGCCTGTCGGTGAGCGCGGGCGAGACGGTGGCCTTTCTCGGACCCAATGGCGCGGGCAAGTCGACAACGCTGCGGATGATCGCGGGCTTTCTCGAGCCGGATGCAGGGGAGGCGTGGATCGCAGGCGCGTCGATCCTGTCGGAGCGCACGCAGGCGCAGACATCGCTGGGCTATCTGGCGGAGGGCGCGCCGCTTTATCTCGATCTGTCCGTGCGGTCGTTTCTTGCGTTTCTGGCGCGCACGCACGGGCTGTCGCGTGCAGAGGCGAAAGAGGCGATTGCGCGCGTGGCAGACGAAGCTGTGATCGCCGACGTGCTGACCTATCCGATCGAGACGCTATCGAAGGGCTATCGCCGGCGCGTGGCGCTGGCGGGGGCGATCGTGCATGACCCGCCGGTCTTGATCCTGGATGAGCCGACGGATGGTCTTGATCCGAACCAGAAAGTGGCGATGCGGGCGCTGATCAAGCGGATGAGCGCGACCAAGGCGATCCTGATTTCGACGCACCAGCTCGATGAGGTGGAGGCCATGTGTTCGCGCGTCGTGCTGATCGACCGCGGGGAGATCAAGGCGGACACGACGCCGAAGGAGCTGGCGGGGCGGACGGCGAGCGGGCGGCTGGAAGATGCGTTTCACCTGCTCACGCGCGGGGAGAGGGCAGCTTGATTGAAGCGTTTGCCATGCAGGCGCGGCCGGCGCTGAACACGCTGCGCGCGATCTACCTGCGCGAGCTGGCGGCGTACTTCCTGACGCCGCTGGCCTATGTGTTCATCGCGATCTTCCTGATCGCGGTGGGTGCTTTCACGTTCGAGATCGGACGGTTCTTCGACACGAACCAGGCGGACCTGTCGCCGTTCTTCCTGTTCCATCCGTGGCTGTGGCTGGTGTTCCTGCCGGCGATTGCGATGCGGTTGTGGGCGGATGAGGCGCGGGGCGGGACGCTGGAGCTGCTGCTGAGCCTGCCGGCGCCGACATGGTCGCTGGTGGTGGGGAAGTTCCTGGCGGCGTGGACGGTGGCGGGGGCGGCGCTGGCGATGACGGCGCCGATGTGGATGTCGGTGAACTGGCTGGGATCGCCGGATAATGCGGCGATCGCGCTGGGCTATCTGATGAGCTTCCTGATGGCGGGCGGGTTCCTCGCCATTGCGTGTGCGATGTCGGCGGCGGCTGGCAACCAGGTGGTGGCGTTCGTGCTGTCGGTGGCGGTGGGCTTCCTGTTCACGGCGGCGGGGCTGCCGATTGTGGGCTCGGCGCTGGGGCCGGGGCTGGCGGACGTGCTGGCGTCGTTCTCGCTGTTGGCGCATTTCGAGGCCGCACAGAGAGGCGTGCTCGAGCTGCGTTCGCTGGTCTTCTATCTCGGCTTCATCGCTCTGTGGCTGTCGCTCAACGCGATCTGGGTCTCCGGACGGAAGGGCGGGTGATGAAGCGCAGTCACTACGCCATCCTGTTGAGCGTGCTGGTGGTCCTCGTGTTCGCGGGCCTCAATCTGGCGGCGTGGCGCTGGCTGCCGGGGGCGCGGGCGGATTTTACGGCGAACAAGCTGTTCACGCTGTCGTCGTCGGCGAAGCTGGTGGTGCAGCGGCTGATCGAGCCGGTGGAGCTGGAGTTCGTCTATTCGCGCGAGCTGGGCGCGCAGTATCCGGCGATCCGCGCGCATGCCGACCGTGTGCGGCAGTTGATGGCGGAGATCGCGGCGCAAAGCGATGGCAAGGTGAAGATCCGCGAGATCTCGCCGGAGCCGTTCTCGGATGAGGAAGATCGCATCGTTGCGGCGGGCCTGCAGGCGACGCCGACACAAGGGGGCGAGCCGCTCTATCTCGGCGTGATCGGGCACAACACGGCCGCGGACAATATCGCGATCCCGTTCCTGTCGCCGGAGCGCGATGCGTTGCTGGAATACGAGCTGGTGCGGCTGATCTCACAGCTGGATGATCCTGCCCCGCCGAAGGTTGCCGTGCTGTCCTCGCTGCTGGCTTACCAGCTGCATCCGTCCGAGCCGGGGTCGGCCTTCCTGCTGCGCGAAGGGTCGCGGGCGTATGAGATCGTGATTGTGCCGCGCGATTTCCGGGCGCTGCCGGCGGACACGGATGTTTTGCTGATGGTGCATCCGCCGGCGCTGGATGAGTGGCAGGCTTACGTGGTCGAGCAGTTCCTGCTGCACAAAGGCGCTGCGGTGATCGCGGTTGATCCGGTCTCGCGTGCCGCGCAGGTCCAGCAGGGTGGGGCGGAGGTGGCCTCCACGCTGGGCCCCATCGCGAAGATGCTGGGCCTTGAGGATGACGGGCTGGTGGTGGCGGATGCTTCGCTGGCGTTGCCGATCACGGTGGATATGGGCGCAGGGCGGCGCGCGCAGGTGGGCCAGCCGCTGTTCCCGGCGCCGACGCCATCGCTGATGTCGCGCGCAGATGTGGTCACGAGCGATCTTTCGCGGCCGGTGAATTTTGGCGCGCCGGGGCATTTGCTGCTGAGCCCGCCGCCGGGCGTGACGGTTGAACCGCTGATAACGTCGAGTGCGGAAGCAGCCTTGCTGCCGGCCGAGCTGGCGGCGAGCGATCCTGCGCCGCGCGTCGTGATGGATGCTTACAAGGCGACGGGCGCGCAGCAGGTCCTGGCGGCGCGTCTTTCTGGCAAGCTGCGTTCGACCTTCACGGGACCGCCGGCGGCGCCGGCGGAGGATGATCCGGTGGTGGCCGAGCTGCACCGGCAGGAGATGGCGCGCGTGCCGCCTTTTGTTGCGGATTCCGATCGCGAGGCGAAAATCATCCTGATCGCGGACAGCGATCTGTTCGACGACAGTTTCTATGTGCATCCGCAGACGGGCGCGGCGCTGGCGGACAATGCGGCGTTCCTGCTGAATGCGCTCGACAATCTGGGCGGCGATCCGGCGCTGACCGAGTTGCGTTCGCGGGCGCCGGCATTGCGGCCGATGAAGCGGGTGGACGACCTGCGCGAGGCGGCGCGGACGCGGCTGTTTGCCGAGCAGAAGCGGCTGGAAGACCTGCTGAAGGATGCCGAGCAGCGTATCTCGGCGCTGGAGGCGCGGCGCGCAGGCGGGGCGGCGTCCTCTCCGGACGACCTGGCGGAGATTGCGGGCTATCGCGAGGAAGCAGCCGAACGGCGCAAGGAGTTGCGCGGTGTGGAGCGGGAGTTCCGGCGCGACATCGATGCGCTGGAAGGCCAGCTGATACTGCTCAATGTGTGGCTGCCGCCGCTGCTGGCGGGGCTGATCGGGATCGGCGTGTTTGTCTGGCGCGGGCGCAAGCGCGGAGGCGCGGCATGACGGCAGATAACCAGAAGATGGGCCGGATGAAGACGCGGCGGCGGACGCTGATGATCCTCGGCGGCGTGGCGGCTGTGTCGGTGGCGCTGGGCGTGGCAGCGTGGATGCCGCCGGGCAATGAGCTGGCGCGCTCGGAAGTGGGACGGCTGGTATTACCGGCGTATGCGGGGAAGGCGGGCCTTGCCTCGCTGGTGATGGTGACGACCAAGGAGGAGAGCTACCACCTTGTGCGCAATGGCGATGAGTGGGTGCTGGCGGAGAAGGGGTCTTATCCGGTCACGGCGGCCAAGATGCAGGAGCTGACCGAGGCGCTGTCGCACATGGTCTATGCCGCGCCGATGACGCGCGACGAGCGCAAGATGGATCGCATCGGGCTGGGTGATCCGATGACGGGCGGCACGGGTGCGCTGCTGGAAGTGGGCGATGGCAAGGGCAACAATTTCGCCAGGCTGATCGTCGGGTATCGCGACGGGCGCAGCTATGTGCGCGGGCCGGATGACCTGCAGGCGTGGGAGATCGGCGGCGCGGTGTTGCCGCCCTTGCAGCGCGCGGCGGCGTGGCTGGACCTCGACCTCATCAAGGTGGCGCCGGACGACATTGCGGGCGCAGATGTGCGGCCGGGGCAGGGGCCGGCCTATCGCGTTATCGCCGGGCCGGTCGGCTATGAATTGGCGCCGCCCTACGACAAGAGTGCGGGCGTGATGGCGCTCGGGCCGGCGATGGTGGCCGAGGCTTTGACGCGGCTCTCGCCGGTGGACGTGGCGCCGGCGGGCGAGATCGGCGTCGGCATGCCCGTCGCCGAGCATGTGACGCGGCTGAAGTCCGGCGTGGTGATCGTCGTGCGGTGCTGGCGCGCGAAGGACAAGGCCTGGGTGACGGTGAGCGCGGCGGTGGGCGAAGGCGCACCGGAAGCCGCCGTGGCGCAGGCGGGCGCGATCAATGCGAAGGCCGCGCCGTGGGCGTTTGCGCTGACGGAGCTGGACTGGGGCGCGTTCGCGACGCCGCTGGCGGCGATTGCGGGGTAGGGCTTCGACCTACTGCTTCTTCTGCAGGGCGCCGATGACCATGCCTTCGGGGCCGTTCTTCTGGACGAGGACGACGCAGGCCGACGGGCATTTCACGGCGTATTTCTGTGCGCCGCCTTTCCAGTCGCCGACCTGTTCGAACTTGGTGACGAGGTTCCAGTAGGTCATCGCCTTGCCCTTGTTCGTGCCGCCGCCGGGCGTGACCTTTGTTGCGCCGGGACGGTAGTGCACGACGATGACGCCGGCCTTCTCGACCTTGTCAGGCAGGGCGCCGGACACGAGGACGCCGTCCTTCTCGAACGAAACGTTGGCGGCGTAGGGGCTGATGTCGCGCTTGGCGAAACGCTCCTCGATGTCCTTGATGCTGGTGCCGGGGCCGTGCAGGCGGCCGGAATAGACGACCTGCGGCGTGTAGGGGCCACGATAGCCGAGGACGCGGTTGTAGCGCTTCTGGCGCTCGGAGAATTCCGGCTTGGCGAAGGTGTCGTCCCAGCCGAGGTAATCCCAGATGTTCACCGGGTAGGTGATGGCGATCACGTCGGAGCGTTCGGACAGCTTGATGATGTTGGCGTTCGCGGCCGGGCAGTTACCACAGCTCTGGCTGGAGAACAGTTCCATCACCACCGGACGGGCGGCGTGCTCGGGAACGTCCATGCCGCCCTTCTGGGCGAAGGCGGCAGGCGTGGCCACAAGCAGCAGGAGCGCCGAGGCGAAAGTTGCGAGAAACGACCTCATTCCAACCCGTTATCTCGCAGCTTCACTCAACCGCGAATCAAGAGGCCGTGACCCCCCGGTCACCCCTCCATCACGAAACCTTGGGCGTGAAACCTTGCAGGATCACGAAGCCCTGGCCAGCTCCCTCAGCACGTAGTGCAGGATGCCGCCGTTCCGGTAGTAATCCAGCTCGTTTTCCGTATCGATGCGGACTTTCACCTCGATGACCTGTTTCGTGCCGTCGGCCTTGGTGATCTCGACTGCGAGCGTTTGACGCGGGGCGAGTGACGCAACGTTCTGGATCGTGACGGTTTCCGCGCCCGTCAAGCCGAGCGATTTCCAGGTCACGCCCTCGGCGAACTGCAGCGGGATCACGCCCATGCCGATGAGGTTGGAGCGGTGGATACGCTCGAAGCTTTCGGCGATGACGGCGCGGACGCCGAGCAGGCGGGTGCCCTTGGCGGCCCAGTCACGCGAGGAGCCGGTGCCGTATTCCTTGCCGGCGAAGATCACGAGATCCGTGCCTTCGGCGACGTACTGCATCGCGGCGTCGTAGATGTATTCCTGCTTGCCTTCCGGGAACTTCCTGGTGACGCCGCCCTCGGTGCCGGGGACGACGTGGTTCTTGATGCGGATGTTGGCGAAGGTGCCGCGCATCATGACTTCGTGGTTGCCGCGGCGCGCGCCGTAGGAGTTGAACTCGGTCACCGGCACCTGGTGTTCACGCAGGTACTTTCCAGCAGGACCGGCCGACGTGATGTCGCCGGCGGGCGAGATGTGGTCGGTGGTGATCGAGTCGCCGAAGAGCGCGAGGATCTTGGCGCTGTTGACGTCGGTGACGGGCTTCGGCGTCATCGTCATGCCCTCGAAGTAGGGCGGGTTCTGGACGTAGGTGGAGGCCATCGGCCAGCCATAGGTGGCGCCGCCTTCGACCTTGATCTTCTGCCACTGCTCGTCGCCCTTGAAGACGTCGGAGTAGCGCGCGGCGAACATCTCGGCGGTGACGACCTTGCGGACCGTCTCGGAGACTTCCTTCGTGGTCGGCCAGATTTCCGAGAGATAGACCGGCTGGTTCTCGTCGTCGTAGCCGATCGGATCTTTCGTGATGTTGATGTTCATCGAGCCGGCGAGGGCGTAGGCGACGACCAGCGGCGGCGAGGCGAGATAGTTCGCGCGCACGTCGGGGTTCACGCGGCCTTCGAAGTTGCGGTTGCCCGAGAGCACCGAGCAGGCGACCAAGTCGCCGTCCGCCACGGCCTTCGAGATGCTGGCCGGAAGCGGGCCGGAGTTGCCGATGCAGGTGGTGCAGCCATAGCCGACGAGGTTGAAGCCGAGGGCGTCGAGATCATCGGTGAGGCCGGCCTTGCCGAGATAGTCGGTGACGACTTGGCTGCCCGGCGCGAGAGAGGTTTTCACCCACGGCTTCGAGGTGAGGCCACGCTTGCGGGCATTGCGGGCGAGAAGGCCCGCGGCAATGAGAACGCTGGGGTTCGAGGTGTTGGTGCACGACGTGATAGCGGCGATGACGACGTCGCCATGGCCAATCGTGTACTCTTCGCCTTCGACCTTGGCGCGGACGTGCGCCTTGTCCAGGCGGGCAAATTCCTTGTCCATGCAGACGGCGAAGTTGTCGGCGGCATCCTTGAGGACGATACGGTCCTGCGGGCGTTTCGGGCCGGCGATCGAGGGTTCGACCTTGGACAGTTCGAGCTCGAGCGTGTCGGTGAACGTCGGGTCCTTCATGTCGGCGCGCCAGAAGCCTTGCGCTTTTGCATACGCTTCGACGAGGGCGACGCGCTCGGCGAGGCGACCCGTCGAGGTGAGGAAGTTGATGGTCTCCTGGCTGATCGGGAAGAAGCCGCAGGTGGCGCCGTATTCCGGGGCCATGTTGGCGATCGTGGCCTGGTCTTCGAGCGAGAGATTGTCGATGCCGGGGCCGTAGAATTCCACGAACTTGCCGACGACGCCCTTCTTGCGCAGCATCTGCGTGACGGTGAGCACGAGGTCGGTGGCGGTGGCGCCTTCCGGCAGCTTGCCGGTGAGCTTGAAGCCGATGACTTCCGGGATGAGCATGGAGACCGGTTGGCCGAGCATGGCCGCTTCAGCCTCGATGCCGCCGACGCCCCAGCCGAGAACGGCAAGGCCGTTGATCATGGTGGTGTGCGAGTCGGTGCCGACGCAGGTGTCCGGGAAGGCAACGATCTCGCCGTCTTCTTCCTTGGTCCACACGGTCTGGGCGAGGTATTCGAGGTTCACCTGGTGGCAGATGCCGGTGCCCGGGGGCACGACGCGGAAATTGTCGAACGCGGTCTGGCCCCATTTCAGGAACTCGTAGCGCTCCATGTTGCGCTCGTATTCGCGCTTCACGTTCTGCTTGGCCGAGTCCGGCTTGCCGAAATGGTCGACCATGACGGAGTGGTCGATCACGAGGTCGACGGGGACCAGCGGGTTGATGGCTTTCGGGTTGGCGCCGAGCTTGGCGGCGGCATCGCGCATGGCGGCAAGGTCGACCACGGCGGGGACGCCGGTGAAATCCTGCATCAGCACGCGGGCCGGGCGGTAGGCGATCTCGACCTCGGCCTTGCCCTTGTCGGAGAGCCAGGCGGCGAAGGCCTTGATGTCGTCCTTGGTGACGGTCTTGCCGTCCTCGAAGCGGAGCAGGTTTTCCAGCAGGACCTTCAGCGAGACGGGCAGGCGAGAAATGTCGCCGAGGCCGTTTTGCGCTGCAGCCTCAAGGCTGTAATAGGCGTACGTCTTGGCGCCTACCTTGAGGGTCTTGCGGGACTTGAAACTGTCGAGGGATGGCATGTCGGGATCACCCTTCCGGGGCATCAGGTTCTTGTCTTCAGGGGAGGGGCGGGCCTCCCGCTCTGGCGGCGTTCCTACAGGACGCCGTTATGGGAAGCAAATGCACCAGAAGGGGTAAAGGAATTGACTGGCGCCGGCGCCTCATCCGTGACCCTCGCGGTCGAAAACCTTGCGGCAGCGCGCGGGCTTCGCGTGCTGTTCGAGGGACTGAATTTCAGCCTTTCGGCGGGGGAGTCGCTTGAGTTGCGGGGGGCCAACGGGTCCGGGAAGTCGACTCTGCTTCGCATTCTCGCCGGATTGACCCGCCAGCACGCCGGTGAGGTGCGATATTCGGGCGCAGGGCCGGGCGCAGGGGAGGAGGCCGGACGGCACTTTCTCGGGCACCTGGACGCGGTGAAGCCCTCCGAAACAGCCATCGAGCAGGCGCGATTCTGGGCGCGGTATTTCGGCCGTCCCGTTGCGGAAGCTGATGCCGCGATGAAGCGGGTCGGGCTGTCGAGCCGGAATGCGGTGCCGGGCCGGGGGCTTTCGGCGGGGCAGAAGCGGCGGCTGGCGCTGACGCGGTTGCTGATCGAGCCGCGTCCGGTGTGGCTGCTGGACGAACCGACGGCGGCGCTGGACACGGAGGGCCGCACGCTGGTGGGCCAACTGGTGGCGGAGCATCGGGCGCGCGGCGGCATGGTGATCGCGGCGGTGCATGGCGAAGGCTTTGCGGGCTCGCGCGTGCTGGATATTTCCGAGTTGAAGGCGAAGGCGGGGCGGACATGAGCGCGTCGTTTTCGGTCTTTGTGCGTGAGCTGAAGCTGGCCTGGTCGGGCGGGGGCGGGGCCGCCTTGCCGGTGGGGTTCTTTGCGGCGTCGGCGAGCATGACGCCGTTTGCTGTGGGGGCGGAGACAGAAGCGCTGCAGACGGCCGGGCCGGGCGTGATGTGGATCGCGCTGGCGCTGTCGAGCCTGTTGCCGATGGAGCGTCTCTTCCAGGCCGATCTCGAGGACGGGACGCTGGATGCCTATGCCGGGTCGGGCGTCGGCATGGAAGGCATCGCGCTGGCCAAGACGCTGGCGCACTGGATTGCGACGGGCATCCCGCTGGCGATCCTGTCGCCGGTGCTGTGGATCATGCTGCAGGGTGCGCCGGAGCAGTCGGGTCTCATTTTCCTCGCCTCGCTGGTGGGGTCGCTGGCGTTCTTCTTCTTTGGGTCTATTGGCGCCGCGCTGGCGGCGGGGATGCGGCGGGGCGGGCTGCTAATCGCGCTGGTGACGCTGCCGCTTTATGTGCCGACCATGATCTTCGGGGCGGCGACGCTGGATGCGGCCGCGAACGGGGCGGACTGGGCGGGGGCGCTGATGCTGACGGCCTCGGCCTCGCTGTTCGGGATCGCGACGGCGCCCTTCGGGGCTGCGATGGCTTTGCGGACGGCGATCGACTAGACACCTTACACTGTCTGGTTTTGGGTCTGGTTCCGGAAGATGTGACCGCCGGGATCTGCCTCACGTGACTAGAATGGCGTGGTTTCAGGAGCGTTTGGCCAATGGCCGTGATGTCTTTCTTCCACAACCCGCACCGCTTCATGGCGGGGTCGAAGTGGCCGGCGTGGGGATTCACGCTCCTCGGCGTGGTGCTCATCGTCGTGGGCTTCGGGATCGGCTTCTTCCGCACGCCGGAGGATTTCCAGCAGGATGAGCGGGCGCGCATGATGTTCGTGCACGTGCCGGCGATGTGGCTGTGCATGTTCTCCTATGCCTTCATGGTGGGAGCGAGCTTCATCTCGTTCGTCTGGCGCCATGCGCTGGCGGATGTGGCGGCAAAGTCGGCGGCGCCCATCGGCGCGGTGTTCACGGCGATCGGCCTGATGACGGGCTCGATCTGGGGCTACACGACCTGGGGCACGTGGTGGGAGTGGGGCGACGCGCGCCTCGTCTCCGTGCTGATCCTGTTCTTCATCTTCCTTGGCTATATCGCCGTGTGGCAGGCGATGGAGACGCCGCAGAAGGCTGCGCGGGCCGCCGCGATCCTCTGCCTTGTCGGCGCGGTCAACATTCCGATCATCCACTTCTCGGTCGAGTGGTTTGCCTCGCTGCACCAGCAATCGACCTTCATGACGACCGACAACAAGACGACGGCCGAGTTCAAGATCCCGATGTATCTTGCGGCGCTGGGCTATCTGGCGCTTTTCGGCGGGGTGACGCTTCTCAACATGCGCGCCGAGATCATGAAGACGCGTGCGGACATCCTGTTGCAGCGCAGGCAGGCGGCGGACTGATCCCATGACCCCCATCGACACGAATTACGACGGCTATGTGATCTGGGCCTACGCCATGGGGGCTGCGGGCCTTCTTGGCGTGCTGGCCTGGACGGTGAACCGGCTGGTGAGCGCGAAGCGCAAGCTGGACGAAGCCGAACGCGAAGACGCAGGTGGACGCGACACGGGTGGAGGCGGCGGGCCATGAAACGCTGGTTGGCCATCCTGCCGCTCGCCACGCTCGGCGTGCTGGTGATCGCCGCGTTCACGCTGCTCTCGGCGCCGAAGCCTGCGCCGGCGTCCTTCATCTCGCCCTCGCGGCCCGCGCCGCAGTTCGATGTGGCGGGGCTGGAAGGCGCGAGCGTGAAGCTGGCTGACTTCAAGGGCCGTCCTGTGCTGGTGAACTTCTGGGCCACCTGGTGCGGGCCGTGCAAGCTGGAGCATCCGCTGCTGGTGGAGATGAAGGCGCAGGGCGTCGAGATCGTCGGCATGCTCTACAAGGACCCGACGGGCCATGAGGGCGCGAAGGAGCTGCTGCTGGCGGAGGGCAATCCCTATGCCGTGGTGGGCCTCGACGACACGGGAGATCTTGGCATCGACATGGGGCTGTCGGGCGTGCCGGAAAGCTTCCTGATCGACGCCAACGGGCAGATCATCAAGACCAAGCGCAACTACTTCGTCGAACAGGACGTCACGGATTTCGTGGCGGCTTATAAGACAGAGCAGGCCAAGGGCGCTGCTGGCGGGCAGGGCGGCGGCTAGCGCCGCTTGCGCACGACTTTCTTCACGGCGCTGGGTTTGGCCTTCGGCTTGCGGCGCGCCGCAGGCGCGGCGGCCTTCTTTGCGCCACGCTCAGCCTGTTCAGTCGCGATGTGCTCGCGGTCGGCGGCTTCGCTGATCTCCGACAGGATCGCCTGGAAGGCTGCGCGGCGCGGACCGGAGACGGCGGCGAGCAGCGCGCGATCGACGACACGAATGGCGGGCAGGCCGAGTTCGAGCTTGCGACGGCCCACGGCGGTGAGGCGGACGGACTTGGCGCGGCCATCGTCTGCGGCGGCAGCGC
This sequence comes from Hyphomonadaceae bacterium, assembly GCA_030158285.1. Lineage (GTDB taxonomy): Bacteria > Pseudomonadota > Alphaproteobacteria > Caulobacterales > Hyphomonadaceae > UBA7672. The sequence goes on along the minus strand of JAOATF010000144.1, from coordinate 5,909 downwards.
GGACAATCAGTCCACGGCCTTCCATGCGCGCCATCATCTCGGCGAGGGTCGAGCGGTCGACGCCGGTGATCCGTACAAGGTCGGACTGGCTGGCGCCCTCGGCCTCGGCGATGGCGGCCATCAGTACGGTCTGACGCAGAGTCACGCCGTCATGCAGGGTGGAGTTGGAGAACAGTTCGGCAGCGAATTGTTCGGCCCGGCGCAACAGGTGCGAGGGCGACTGGCTGAGGCGGAACACGTCACGCGGGGAACCGGTTGCCCTTGTCCCTGTGCGTTTTGCGACATTTGCCTTTTTCATGCCCAGCCTCGTATCGGATCGCATCGAACCCTAGGAACGCATCAGCCCAAGTTCAGTCCCCGATTTGCGGAATCTAGCGCGTCGTGTTCCCCTGTGCACACCCAAAGGTCATGTTTCTGCTGTGAGCGACCCAGCTTTTCCCATCTCCTTCTCGAAGAAAGTGCCTCCCGGCGAGGATCGCGAGCGGCGTGTCTGCGATACGTGCGGGTTCATCGACTATGTGAACCCGCGAATCGTTGCCGGGGTCGTGGCGCACCGGGACGGCCAGATCCTGCTGTGCCGCAGGGCGATCGAGCCGCGCAAAGGGTTCTGGACGCTGCCGGCGGGGTTCATGGAGCTGGGCGAGAGCGTCGAGGAAGGGGCGGCGCGCGAGGCCCTGGAAGAGGCCGAGGCGCGGATCGAGATCGAGACGCTTCTGGGACTCTATTCCATTCCCCGGATTGGGCAGGTGCAGATTTTCTTCCGTGCACGGCTGTTGAATGCGCCATCCCCCGGCCCGGAGAGCCTGGAAGTGGGCATGTTCAGCTGGGACGATATTCCGTGGCCGGAGCTTGCCTTCCCGTCGGTGCGCTGGGCGCTGGACCACTACCGGGCGACAGAAGGGCAGTCGGGCTTTCCTCCGTTCGGCAACCCGCCCGGAACCGATGCGTTGACACGGTAGGGCGATGACGGACGCAGCGGTCATTGTCGCAACGCTGGAAGTCGTGGCGGAGCGCCGGGGCGATCCGGGGCCGGATATTTATGTGCGGCTGTTTGCAGCCCATCCCGCGTTCGAGCGGCTGTTCGTGATGGACAGCAATGGCGATGTACGCGCTTCGATGGTGCAACAGGGGTTCGAGGTCATTCTCGATTATGTTGGCGAGCGGCTGGTGGCGCCGCAGATCATCTCGGCGGAGCGGCAGCGTCACGATGGCTATGGCGTGCCGGAAGACCTGTTCGATGCGTTCTTCGTGGCGATGCGGGATGCGTTCCGCGACATACTGGGCGCGGACTGGTCGCCGGCGATGGAGCGCGAATGGGCAGGCCTGCTGGCGGCGTTCGCAGCGATCAGATGATCAGGCCAGTAGTCAGGCCAGTAGTCAGGCCAGTGATCAGGCTTGGCCGTTGGCCTTGCCTTCGCCGCCCTCGCCATCGGCTTTCTTGTCCTCGACGGCGTGCTTCATCAGGAAGGGCAGGTTGATGGCCATGAAGAGGATGGCCAGCGGGATTGACAGGAAGAGTTTCGAGTTAGCCCAGAAGTCTTCCGAGAAATTGCGCCAGATGATCTCGTTGATGATCGCCAGCACGACGTAGAAACCGGCCCAGCGCAGCGCGAACACCTTCCAGGCGCGGTCCGGCATGGTGAAGGCGTGCTCGAACGCCGTCTTCCAGATGTTCCGCCCGATGGCGAGCGAGCCGAGGATCGTCAGGGCAAAGAGGATGTTGATGATGGTCGGCTTGATGAAGGCGAACGTCTTGTCCTGCAGGAACAGGGTGAGCCCGCCGAACACCATGACGACGGTGCCGGTGATGATCAGCATGGGCGGCAGGCGGCGGCCCTTCATCAGCGTCCAGCCGATGGCCATCGCGACGGCGGCCATGAACACGCCGGTGGCCCAGAAGATCGCATTGTCCTTGGAGAACAAGCCCGCGCCTTCGGGGCGGTTCTGCAGCACGTTGAACACGATCACGAACGCGAGAACGGGACCGATGTCGGTCCAGATATTGCCCGCCCCCTTGGGGAGGGATTTCTTCGTTTCGGCTGTGGGTGTCTCGGTCATCGGGGTCACTTAGCGGTCAGGAGCAGGGGCGGTCAAACGCGGCGCGCATGGCGGGTGGCGAATTGTTGCAGGGCGGAACGGGCCCCGGCCGCGTCGAACGCCAGAGCGGCGATTGCATAGGTCACGCCGCCGGCGCCGGCTTTCAGCAAAAGCTCAGCAAATCCACCCGGCGCGGGCATCAGGCGGACCACGATGGCCATCGCGACGCATGAACCGGCGATGCGCAGGAAATCGATCCAGGGCCAGGCCAACGGGGCGATCCTGCGGCCGACACTGGCGAGGAGGACGAGGGCGAGGGCGTAGCTGGCGACAGTGGCGTAGACCGCGCCCATCAGGCCGATCCACGGTAGCAGGATGGCGTTGAGCACGAGATTGGTGATCGCGGGGATCGCCATCAGCCCTGCACGCAGCGCGGTCTTGTGCGCGAGCTGGAAAGCTTCCGAGAGATAATAGAGCACGAAGCCGTTGATGAGGCCGGAGAGGGCGATCCACGGCATGATGCCGGCGGCCTGAACGCGCATATCCTCGCCGATCATCACGTCTGCCAGAGGTTGCGAGACAAGCGCGAGGCCGGCGGCGGCCGGCGCTGCGATCAGCATCAGCGTGCGGGCGACATGGCGCGAGAGCTCGCGCATGGCCTGCTGGCCTTCGCGTTCCCATGCCGCCATCATCATCGGTGCGCCACCTGCAGCCGCGAGCATGCAGAGCAGGCCGACTGTCTTGTCGGCGACGCCATAGCCGGCGGCGTAGATGCCGACAGCTTCAGGGCCGAGGAAGAGGGCGATGAGAAAACGGTCGCCAGCATCGAGCGCGATGTTGAGTGAGAGGGCGAGCGCGACGGGGACGCCATAGGTGAGGTAGGGTTTGATGCGCTCGGGCCGGACATGTCCGCCACGGGAGTCGCGCCAGAGCCGCGCGCCTTCGATCGTGGCGAGGACGGCCAGCACGCAAGCGAGGCCGACGAAGGGCGAGGCGGGGCCGAGGCCGGTCTGCCAGGCGAGCACGCTGCCCAGCACGAACGCGCCGAGATCCTGGATCACGCGCAGCGTCGAGTAGCGCGAGACGCGCTGGTGGGCGCGGTTCATTTCCTGCGCGGCGTTGACCAGCGGGGTGAACACCATGGTGGACATGGCCGCGATGAGCGCGATGCGGAGGGCAGGGTCGGCGGCGAGCAGCACCGCACCGCTCATCAGCACGAGGCCCAATGCAGCTGAGGCGGCGAGCAGGAGCAGGATTGTGCGGATGTGGTCCGGCGTCTCGCCGCGCGCCTCGGCGGCCCCGGCGAAGCGATAGGCGGCGGCCTCGGCCCAGGTGATGGACAGAGTGTAAACGATGCCCATCGTGGTGAGCGCCAGCGCGTAGAAGCCGTAATCAGCGGGGGAAAGCAGGCGCGTGAGGACGTAAACCCCGCCGAAACTGGCGAGGCCGCCGGCAAGACTGGCCGGAAAATAGCCGAAAAGGCGTCGCCAGATCATCCGCTCGCGGGGGCTGTTTGTTCACCAGCAGTGAAGCACAATGCCGTTCATGAAGCGTTTCCGGATGGACACGAATGGGGGCTGGACGCGGCGCGGCGCTTTGACCGCCGGGGCGGCGAGCCTTGTGGCGTGCAGCAATTCCGCGGTTCCGCCCCTGGCCGAGGCACGCCCGGGCGGGCATCCGCTGTGGCCGATGCAAGGGTCACCCGTGCTGCGCGGCGCGGTGATCGCACAGCGGCGGCGGCGCGTGGCGGTGGATGGCGCCACGTTCGGCGGCGGGCAGGCGATCCTGCCGCGCTACCAGCGATCCGATTTCGAAGCGTTGGCGGCAGCGGGCGGCAATCTTGTCGTGATGTCGTTTCCGGAACTGTGGACGGTCGGGCCGCCATGGAAGCGCGACGCCAAAGTGGCGGACATTCTCGGCCGGCAACTCGATGACGCGAAGGCGGCGGGGCTTTATGTTGTGCTGGCGTTGCGATCAGGGCCGGGACGGTCGGACTTCGTGTTTCATCGCGATGGCGCGGGCGGCTGGTTTCCGGCGGACCTGATCGAGGATTCTGTCTGGCGCAATGCGGAGGCGCAGGCGGCGTGGGGCGACATGTGCGTCGATGCGGCGAAGCTGGTGAAGGGTCGCGGCGAGATCGCGGGGCTCAACATCATGGTGGAGCCCGATCCGAATGTGGGTGGGCTCAATCGCGAGGGGCAGAGGCTGGGCGCGTGGTCGCCGGACGATTACGTCGCGCAGGTGGCCGAGATGTCGGACTGGCGGCGGATGGCGGCGGACGTGGCCCGCCGTGTGCGGGCGGCGGCGCCGGACTTACCGGTACTGATTTCGCCGCCGGCTTTCGGGCGAACGGACTTCCTGCCTGTGATGGGCGCGCCACCTGTGAGCAGCGTTGTGTGGTGCGTTCACGATTACGAGCCGCGCGAGTTCACGCATCATCCGGAAAATTCGGCGGGGCTGATGGCCTTCGGCGAGTATGGCGACGACACGTTCGAGACCCGCATTGCGCGCGTGAGCACAGGCGATGCGCCGGTGTTTCTCGGCGAGTTCGGGGCGTCGCGCTGGGCGATGGACGTGGACAAGTATTATGCGGCGCGGATCGCGACGTGCGAGGCGCGCGGCATGGGCTGGGCGGCGTTCCGCTGGCCCACGCAGGACAAGGCCTATGAGGCGGCGGACAGCATGTTCGATGTGTCGAAAGGCGCGTGGGATGAGCCGCCGGCGCTCGACGCGTTGAAGGTGGGTTGGGCGCGGAACGCACGCAGGCCGGGCAAGGCGCGGCTGCGTGGACGCAGCTAGCCGAACTGGAGCAGGCTGAGGCCGCCGGCGAGCAGTAGCGCCGCGAGGGTGCGGCGGAGGCCGAAGCCTTCGCGCAGGAACCACCAGCCCATGAGTGCTGCGAACACGACGGCCGTTTCACGCATCGCGGAGATGTAGGCGACGGGCGCGATGGAAAAGCCGTAGAGCGCCATCGAGAACGAGGCGAGCGAGCAGATGCCTGCACCTATGCCGGGAAGCAGGGCGGCGCGGGCGCTGGCGATGAACTGCGTGCGGCCGCGCGTGAACAGGCTGATGCTGTTGATGCCGATCCAGTCGAGCAGGAAGAGCCAGACGATGAAGCTCCATTGCGTCGGGCCGGCGCGGACGCCTTGCGCGTCGATGACGTTGTAGAGCGCGACACAGACGCCGGTGGCGAGCGCCCAGAGCAGGGCGGAGTTGCGCACTTTCCGGGAGCCGCCGAAGTTCTTTTCCGGGAGAGCGAAGATCACGGTGGCGAGGCTGGCGATCACCAGACCGGCGATGGCGAGTGGCGACAGGTGCTCGCCCAGCACGAGCGCGGCGGCCAGCGCGGTGAGCAACGGGGCGGAGCCGCGCATTACGGGGAAGACGAGCGAGAGATCGCCGCGCGAGAGGGCACGGACGAGGGCGACCTGGTAGATCCAGTGCGCGGGGATGGAGAGCGCGAGGATGCTCCACATCGCGGGGCTGGGGAGTGGCACGAAGAACGCCGCAGGCGCGATGAGCACGGCGGATGTCAGCGCCATGATGGAGCGGCCGCCGAGAATGTCCTTTGCAGCTTTGACGAAGGTGTTGGCGCCTGCCAGCGTCACCGCCGAGCCCATGCCGAGCACGAAGGCGAAGAGGGTGGGGTCCACCTAGTCGTCGAGCCCCACGAGCGCGCGCGCGAACACGTCGGCGCTGAAGGGGTGGAGGTCTTCGGCTTTTTCGCCGACGCCGACGAAGTGGATCGGGATGGCGTGTTGTTCGGCGATGGCGACGAGGACGCCGCCCTTGGCCGTGCCGTCGAGCTTGGTCATCACGAGGCCGGTGACGCCGGCGGTGTTGCGGAAGGCTTCGACCTGGCTGAGGGC
>JAOATF010000143.1 GCA_030158285.1 Hyphomonadaceae bacterium | reverse complement strand
CTTCCAAAAACACGCGGAAAAAATTGTAGAGCCTTGGTGTTGCTCGTGAAGTTCTCAAAAAATGAAACGCCAATTCCCGGGAATTGCGGGGGTGTCTGCCGCTTTGCGGCAGCTGCCGGGGCCCCCTACGCGCTGCGCGCTTCGGCGCGGCAAGCGGGAGCCCGGCGGTCCCGGTTGGATCAGCGATGGAACGCTTGCGATCCCGCACGGGTAGCAACCGAGACTCTCGGGACAAGCCCGAGAGTGACCCCGACAGGGTGGTGAGACTTGTCGCTGTCGCGGCAGTTGCCGGGCCAGCCTACGCGCTTCGGCGCAGCAGGCAGGCGCTTGGCGATCCGGAATTGTCAGCCCGGCGGCGGGATCGCGGGCGCAGCTTCCACCGGAGGCGCGGCAGCCGCGAGCGGCTTGCGGAAGCGGAGGGTCATGCGGTCGCTTTCGCCGATGGTCGTGTATTTTGCTACGTCATAGCCTTCGGCTTCGGGCGTGCCGGGCTGGGGCTTGGCGAGATTGGGCGGCAGCATCCAGACGCCGAGCGGATGGTCCGCCGTGTCTTTCGCATTGGCGTTGATCTCTGAGGCTTCTTCCAGCTTGAAACCGGCATTCTCGGCAAGCTGCACGACATAGCTTTCGAGGACGTAGCCGCTATCAGCGCGCAGATCCTGTTCACGCGCGGATGGCAGGCGATGCTCTTCGACGCCGAGGACGCCGCCGGGCTTCAGCGCGCGGAAAGCGTCGGCGAAGATCTTGTCGGCATAGCCTTCGCTCATCCAGTTGTGGATGTTGCGGAAGGTGAGCACGGCATCAGCCGAGCCATCGGGCGCAATGCCAGGCGCGGTGCGCGAGCCGGTGGTGAGTGTGATGTCGCCGTAGGTTTCGGGATGAGCGATGAAGGCGGCCGTGTAGTTATCGACGTTCCGCTTCGCATAATCGGACGTCATCGGATCGACCTGGGCGGCGTAGAGCTTGCCGCCGCCCTTTTTCAGGTAGGGGCCAAGGATGGCGGTGTACCAGCCGCCGCCGGGTGCAATCTCGACCACGGTGTCGGTGGGCTTCACGCCGAAGAATTTCAGCGTCTCGACCGGATGGCGATACGGGTCGCGCGCGGTTTCTTTTTCGAGGCGCCAGCTGCCGGCGGCCGCCCATTCGAGCGAGCCTTCGGCCGGACCAGCAACAGCGGCTTCACCGGGGGCAGCCGGGGCGGTTGCGGGACCGCCGCAGGCCGGCAGTCCCAGAATCGCCAGCGCCAGCAGGATGTGGCCTGATTTCATGTGTCTTTTCCCACGTTCGTGTTTGTCCGTCCCGGAATGACATTATCGCGCCCGGATCACTTGACCACCCGGGATGGCATTCCCAACTCCTCTGTCGAGGCGCTGCAAATGCAGGCCTTGGAGACCGAGGCGCAGACCATGAGGTGGCGCCGCGAACGGGCTCCGGACTTCAAACCGCGGGTGCGGCTGCACTCGCCTGTTGCTTGATTGAGGACAGACATGAGCTCCTTTGATTTCTCCCCCCTGTATCGCACCGTTGTCGGCTTCGACCGGCTGGCCAGCATGATCGACACGGCTTCCAGGCTTGATGGCGCGCAGGGCTATCCCCCGTACAATATCGAGCAGTCCGTCGAGGACGAGAACGCCTATGCGATCGAACTCGCGGTGGCCGGCTTCGGCGAGGAAGACCTCGACCTTGAAGTGAAGGAAAGCCAGCTCATCGTCGTCGGCAAAAAAGACGGCGGGGCTGAGAACCGCAAATTCCTGCACCGCGGCATTGCGGAGCGTGGCTTCATCCGCCGCTTCCAGCTGGCCGATCATGTTGTCGTGAGCGGCGCCAATCTGAAGAACGGCCTGCTGCGTATCGAGCTGAAGCGCGAGCTGCCCGAGGCGATGAAGCCGCGGAAGATCGCGATCGGCGAGACGGCGAAACCGCAGGTGATCGAAGGCGGCAAGATCCGTCCGACGGCTGCCTGAAGCGTAGAGTGAGTTAGGGCCACACGAAGGGTCTTGAACCAGAAACAGGCATCCCCATCTGAAGCCTGTCAGTAGTGACCATGCGGTGAGCCGGCCTCCCCTCTCCCTCCCCCCGGATGGCGAGGCCTGGATCCCGCAAAAGAGAGCGGCGCGACCGGAAGGTCGCGCCGCTTTTTTGTTGTCCGAGTGTCAGCGCGTTATTTCGCGCAGCCTATCACTTGGCGCCGCCCATTACTTGGCGCCGCATTGGGTTTCGGCCTTTTCGCTGACCGCCATCATCTTCATGCCCATGGACATCATGTCGCCCATGGTGATGCCGGCTTCTTCCATCGCTTTCAGACCGGCTTCCGGGCCGGCGGACTGGTCAACGTTCATCGACAGGAGGATGGCTTTCTTCTCCTTGTCGGTGAGTTCCTTCTCGATGATGGCGACCTGGCAGGCGCACTTGGCCTGCGAAGCTTCGCCCTCTTCCTTGACGCAGGCGGCCGTGGCCTTGGTGGCGAATTCGCTGCCGCCCATGCCGCCGCAGGCGGACAGGGCAAGAGCGGCCGCGCAGACGCCGGCCAGCGTGATGATGAGTTTCATGTGTCGTTCCCCAAATGGCTAAAAAGCCCGGCCTGTCCCGTCCGCCGGTTGGGGGGACCATCAGGTAAATTGAGAGCGAGATCAATCTCGGGTGGGAAAAGGCGTGGGATTTCAGAAGAAACCGCGCGTCCCGGCAACGATCTCGTTGATCATCTGCTGGGGGATGTAGGGCCACCAGATGCAGACGATTGCGATTCCGGCGAGCGCGCCGCCCAGGTGGCCCGCATGGGCGATGCCGGGCAACGACCCGCTGGAGGAGGCCCAGGCCGAGATCAGGATGTAGCAGATCGAGAACACGAAGGCCGGCATCGGGAACATGAACAGGAAGCTGAACTGGCTCATCGGGGCGAACATGGCGATGGCCAGCATCAGGCCGGAAATCGCGCCCGAGGCGCCGACCGCGCGATAGTTGAGGTCGCGGAAATGCTCCAGCCACATCAGGGCCGAGCTGCCGAGCAGCGAGCCGAAATAGATGACCAGGAACGGCAGGACGCCGAGGCCGTGCTCGAACGCCGGGCCGGCGGTGTAGACCGCGAACATGTTCAGGAAGAGGTGGATCGGGCCGGTGTGGACGAAACCGGACGTCACCCAGCGATACCACTCGTTGCGATGACGCATGCGCGCGACGTGGAAGTCGAGCTTGTCCATCACGTCCGGATTGCCGAGCGCAACCACCGACAGGCTGATGTTCACCAGCAGCAGGGCAAGCGTGACCGGCGATTGCAGCAGGACTTCAATGTCGCTCATGTGCGGCCGCCCCGGGCGTCAGTCCTCGGCGTCGTCGCCAGCAGCGCCAGCTTCCGCGGCCGGCGCATCGTCTGCGCCATCGCCGGAAGCATCGTCAGCAGCTTCGGCGGTGTCGCCCTCACCCGCTTCGCTTTCAGCAGCGGTGGTTTCGCCACGGCCACGACCGCCACGACGACGACGGCGGCGCTTGCGGGGGCCACCGCGGGCTTCACCGGCGTCAGCGGATTCAGGCGCTTCGGCTTCGGCTTCGGCTTCGGCGCCGGCTTCAGATTCTGAGGCTTCAGCAGCGTCCGCATCTTCGGCCGGAGCGGCGGAGCGCGTGTCGACGCGTTGCGGGCGCAGCAGGAAGACGGTGGTTTCGGTTGCGTCCGTAAAGGCCTTCAGCGCCTCGACCGTCTGGCCGGCCACGAACTTGCGGCGCAGCTCGCGGAAGGAGCGCGCGGCGGAGCGCAGCGGGGCAAGCGCGACGGCGTCCTTGCCGAGCGTGACCGTGAAGGTCTCCGCGCCGGCGAGCGAGTTCTCGAGATTCTCCGCCGCCCACGGCAGGAAGAACAGGCCGAGATCGTCTGCGAAGATGGGGCTGAGCGTATCCTTCAGGTCCTCGAACGCGGCGAAGGGGCCGGACGCGGTCGGCGCGGTCATGAACTCGCACCACTTCGCGACGAACTGGCCGTCCTTCTCGATGATCTTGGCCGGGGTCGGATCCTTCATCATCTGGATCAGCTGGCCCGCGATGGCGAAGTCCGCGATCGAGGGGCGCTCGCCGAAGATGAAGAGGTGTTTCTTGAGGTGCTCGTCGAGCAGCTTCACGAAGCGCTTGAACGATTTCTCGAGCGCATCGCCAAGCTCGCCATCGAGCTGCATCGTCTTGAGCTGGGCGCCCATGGTCTCGATCGCGAGATCCTCGGCGGCCTTGCGGTCGGCCGGCGGGGAGACGGTGTAGTAATCCTCGATCGTGCGCTGGGCGGCGAGGCGCTGGTCTTTCTTGCGGGTCCAGCGGTAGTGGAACACGGTCTTGGCGAGCCAGGCGTCGGCATACTCCTCCAGCACGCAGGCGAGGAAGCCGAGGGCAGGATCAGCCGGGGTGGCCGAAGGTTCAGGGCTGTCGGCTTCGAGGGCCTCGATCAGCGGCGTCGTGTCGTGCACCGCAAAGCCGGAGGCGGTGACCAGCACGGGGAGCGTCGCGAAACGCGAGACGCGCTTCAGCTCGTCCTCGGTCTCCTGGGTGCGGGGCACCCAGTCGAACGGCACCGACTTGTATTTGAGGTACGACCGCATCTTGGTCGAATAGGCCGAGGTTTCGGCGCCAAACAGGCGATAGGACATCAAGGTCTCCGGGAAGCGCGCGGAAACTACGCGGGAAGCGGGCACGAAACAACCGCTGTTTATGCAGTCAAAGGCGACGATTTCCTTGATAAATGGGCCTCCCGCGGCGGCGCGACGCCGCAGCGGTACGCTTCGGGGGCGCGGTTTGCCCTGCCCGTGGTATGCCTGTATCCAGCCGGACCTCAACCGCCCGAGTGAATCCGATGCGCGTTCTTCATGTCATGGCCGGCGCCAAGGAAGGCGGGGCCGAGAACATCATGCTGGAGAGCGTGCTGGCGCTCGCCGATGCGGGCGTGAGCCAAGCGGTTGTGACGCGGCCGGACAATGAGTTTCGCATCAGGAGCTTTCGCGACAAGGGCATGCGCGTTGAAACGGCGAGCTTCAACAAGATGTGGCCGTTCCCGACGCGGGGCGCGATCGCGAAGCTGATCCGCGAGTTCAAGCCGGATGCGGCGGAATACTGGATGGGGCGTGCGGGCGAGTTTGCGCCGGCGTCTTTTCGCGCGAAGTCGATCGGCTGGTATGGCGGGTATTACAAGCTGGCGCGGTTTGCGAACTGCGAGTGGCATGTGGGGCTGACCAAGGATTTGCTGCGCCATATCCGTGACCAGGGCGTGCCGGAGAACCGCGCGGCGATAATCCATACCTATGCGGACTTTGCAGGCGTGCCGCCGGTGGACCGCGCCACGCTGAACACGCCGAAGGATGCGCCGGTGGCGCTGGCGCTGGCGCGGCTGCACGAGAAGAAGGGCCTCGATACGCTGCTGGATGCGACGGCGAAGGTTCCGGGGCTTTATGTGTGGATCGCGGGTGAAGGCCCGCTGGAGGCGGAGCTGAAGGCGCATTGCACACGGCTGGGTCTTGATGATCGCGTGCGCTTTCTCGGCTGGCGCAATGATCGCGGCGCGTTACTGGCGGCGTCGACATTCGTGGCGTTCCCGTCGCGCTATGAGCCGTTTGGCACGGTGACGGTGGATGCGTGGGCGGCCTCGCGCGCGCTGGTGGCGGCGGATGCGGTGGGGCCGGCGGCGTATGTGGTGGACGGCGTCAACGGACTGCTGATCCCGAAGAACGATGTCGATGCACTGGCGATGGCGATGCGGCGCGTGATTGAGGAACCCGGGCTGGCGGACAGGCTGGTTGCAGGTGGACGCGCGAGCTATGAGGCGACGTTCAACCGCGCGGCGTTCGTGCGGGACTCGCTGGCGTTTTATGAGCGCGTGGCGAAGGGCGGCTAGGGCCGCGGCTTCCTTGGTTAGCGCCGGGTTGATCGTTGCAATTTGACCGACCGGCTTAGACGTTCCTCCAGTCTCATTCCGCACACTTGTTCTCCGGGACGGCGTACGCGCCGGAGGAGATGATGGACCACGACGAGGTTTCAGGCGGCCTCAACCTGGCGGAACGCATCCGCCGGCTGGCCAATGGGCGCAACACGCTGGATGTCGCGCAATTCCAGTTCATCGGGCTGGACGAGATACGCCGCACCTATGCCGAACGCTGGAGCGAGAAGCGCGAGCGCGTGGGACGCGTGGCGCGGCATTTCATTGCGCGGCGGATCGCGGCGGACGATGTGCTGATCGCGGGCGCCGATGGCTTCCTGCTGGTGTTCGGCGGGTTCACCGGCTTCCTGGCGGAAGCGGCCGCAAAGCAGATCTCACGCGAGCTGAATGCGTTCTTCCTGGGTGATCCCGAACTGGGCGGCGTGCAGATCGAGGCGCAGCATAACGCCATGAGCGTGGAAGACTTCGCGAAGGCGTTCGGCGACATCGTCGCCGCGGCGCGCGAGCAGACGCAGAAGCCGGAGCGGTCGCTGGCCGACTTGCCGATGGGCTATGTTCCTGTGTGGGATGCCAAGCGCGGCGCGCTCGCAACATATTTCATCACGCCGCTGGATCCGGATACGCACGAGCCGCTGGGCTGGGACCAGCACAGCCATCGCCACGCCGACATGGATGAGCTGAAGCTCAACCAATCCGAGCTGGCAATGCGCGCGCTGTTTGCGGGCGAAGGGCGAGCACTGATGGGCGTGGCGGTGCATGCCTCAACGTTGAACACGGCGCAGAGCTTTGCGCGCGTGGCGCAGGCGATCTCGCGGTTCGACAAGCGCATGGCGCGCTATCGCATCCTGCGCATCAGCGGTGTCGATCCGGGGTATCCGCGCATCTACCTGGAAGACATGATGCGGGCGGTGCGGCCGCTGGCGGATCGCGTGGCGGTGGGGTTGAGCTGGATGGAGGCGGATGTTGCCTCGGTGGTGAAGCTGCAGCCGGCCGCGATCGGCTTCATCGTGCCACCGCGTGCGCCGGGGCATACGGCGCTGCGACAGGACGTATGCGAACGGATTGCCGCCGCGGTGGAGCTGGCGAAGGCGCATAATGTGAAGGTGGGCGTCGAGGGCGACCTCTATCCCGAGGATGCCGTGCGCTTCATGCAGGACGGCGTGGACTATGTGTGCTCGCCGCGTATCTGGCCGGTCCGGCTTGCCCTGCCTGCAGCAGAAACGTGGCCGGCGTCGCGACTCGTTGCGATGACGCAGCAGGCTGACAGGATGACAGCCGCTTAATTGCAGCTCGACTGCATGCGCAGGTTTGCCGCCGGAATGGAAACTGGTAAGTTCCGCGCGCTTCGCCGGGTTGGCGGCGGAGAACATAACAGGACGGAGACCTCCCCCCCATGAGATTGGCCCCCATGAGACTCATGCTTGCGGCAGTGGCTGCGACCATGCTGGCGGCGCCGGCGTTTGCGCAGGACACCAGCACGCTGGGCTACATCACCACCAAGGGCTCGGTGATGAAGGCCGACATGCAGGGCACGCCGATCGAACTGCCGCTGACCTACAAGGCCGATGGCAGCTACACGACCAGCGCGATGGGACAGGACATCACCGGCAAGTGGCGCATCGACGGCGACAAGCTGTGCACGCAGAATTCGATGAGCCCGAGCGAGACCTGCATTGCCTATCCCGCCGGCAAGAAGCCGGGCGATGAGTTCACCGTCGAGCACCCGATGTTCGGCCCCGTCTCCGTCAAGATCAACCAATAGGTCTCGCCACATGAAAAAGATCATTCTCACGCTCGCTGCCCTCACCTTTGCTGCGCCGGCTTTCGCGCAGGGCGCGACGACGCTGCAGGAAGTGACCACCAAAGGCATCACGCTCAGCGCCGGCGGCATGGAGCTGAATGTCGATTACAAGCCGGACGGCTCGTTCACGGCCATGGATGGCCAGGTGACCGGTAAATGGCGCATCGACGGCGAGAAGCTGTGCACCACCTCCAACTACAACCCGGCCGAGGAATGCACGGCCTACCCGACGGGCAAGAAATCCGGCGACTCGTTTGAAGTGACGGGCGCGGCAGGCACGGCGATGATCAAGATCCGGTAACGTCTGGCCGGTACATTTCAGTTTCGAACAGGCTGCTTTTCCAGACCAGTCTGTTTTCCAACTGGCCCCGCATCGCAAGGTGCGGGGTTTTTGTTTTCGCGGGAATGTGCGCAACCCCTGCGCCGCAAGGAGTGGCGCTTTCTTCCGGCCCGAACTAGGTTCGGCGCATAAAAAGACAGCAATGACTGTTTACCGGGAGAGAGACATGATGAAATTCACCACGCCCCTGCTGGGGCTAGTCCTGACATTGTCAGCCTGCAGCCCCGAGGCGCCTGCGCCTGTGAAGGAGGAAGCTGCCGCGCCTGCGGGGGTCAGCGAAGTCGTGCTGACGAAGAATGGCGCCGTAAAGGGCGAGACTGTGACGGATATCGGCGTCACGGCCTTCATCTATCGCGGCATTCCGTATGCGGCGCCGCCTGTGGGCGACCTGCGCTGGAAGGCGCCGCAACCGGCAGCGAACTGGGAAGGCGAGCGCGACGCAACGAAGTGGCCGAACCGCTGCCCGCAAGGCGCAAGCAGCATGGGCATGAACACGGCGCTGAGCGAGGACTGCCTCTATCTCAACGTGGTGACGGCGGCGAAGACGGCCGACGAGAAACGCCCGGTGATGGTGTTCTTCCACGGTGGCGGCCTGACCACGGGCACGGGATCGTCGACAACGTACAATCACCCCAGCTTGCCGAATAAAGGCGTTGTGCTGGTGACGGTGAACAGCCGCCTCGGGCCGATGGGATACCTGGCGCACCCTGCCCTGTCTGCGGAATCGGGCACGGGGTCTGGCAATTACGGCACGCTGGATCTGAAAGCGTCGCTCGACTGGGTGCAGGCGAACATCGCAGCGTTCGGCGGCGATCCGGACAATGTGACGATCTTCGGCGAATCCGGCGGCGGATCGAAAGTGATCTCCCAAATGGCAACACCACTGGCAGCAGGACTGTTCGATCGCGCCATCGTGGAAAGCGGATCGGCGCTGGTGGACCCGGCGCGCGTCACATTGCTGAAGGATGCCGAGGCGACGGGGCAGAAGCTGGTTGCGGCGCTGGGCGTGAAGGAGGATGCGGGCACGCTTGCCGCCTTGCGCGCGCTGCCGTGGGAGAAGCTGGTCGAGGTGTCAGCCAAGGAGGAGGTCGGCTTCCGCGCCAGTGTGGTGGTGGATGGGCATGTCATCCCCGAGCCGATCAACGCGATCTTCGCGGCGGGCAAGCAAGCCAAGGTGCCGCTGATTGTCGGCGCCAATGCGGGCGAGTCTTCGCTGAAGACCAACGTGCCGCTGATGGCGAACCTGCATTCGAAGGCGGGCAATGCGACCTGGGTCTACAACTTCACGCAACTGCCCAAGGGCTGGCGCGAGGAGAAAGGCTGCGTGGCGTTCCATGGGCTTGAGCTGACCTATGTGTTCGGCGCGGTGCCGGGCGGGCTGTCCTCGCCGACGACGCTGTTCCTTGCGGGCGGCGGTGGTTGCTCGAACGCCGTGCCAGCGCATGACAACACCGACATGAAGGTGGCGCAGGACGCAGCAACCGTGTGGGCGCAGTTCGCGAAGACCGGCAATCCGAGCGTGGAAGGCCTGATCGACTGGCCCGCCTATACGGAGCAGACCAACGCCTATCTCGACATCGGCGCGCCGCTGACGGCGAAGACCAATGTACAGGGCTCGTTCACGCCGCCGCCGACGGGCACGAAAGGCGCGATGTAGACTTCGTCTTCCGACGGACGGGATGCCCTGCATCGCAAGATGCGGGGCGTTTTGTTTTTGGGGCGGACGCAGTGGCGCGCTGGATCATGATCCCGTTACGAGCGATCATGGCGGACGCATCAGGGATCGGGGAGTGTCGCAGCGTCGTGCGAGCCGCGGAATCAAGCAGGGGTGGTTCTTGACGTTTATGACGCGTGCTTCTGGGATTGCCCTGGCGGGCCTGATGGCCGTGGGACTTGCTGTGCTGGCGCCGCCGATGGCGCATGCCGCCAGTCTGCAGGTCGCGCCCGATGCGCCGGCGTGGATGCATGTTGGCGCGGCCGCCCTGCTCTGGCTTCACATCGGCGGGGGCGCGGCAGGGATCGCGACAGGATTTATCGCGCTGGCGAGCCGCAAGGGCGGCCACATCCATCGCGGTGTCGGGAAAGTGTTCTTCTGGGTGATGCTGGTGAGCTATGGCGTGGCGGCCAGTGTTGCGCCGTTCATGCATGTCGAGCAGCGGACGAACACGGTGGCCGGCCTGATGGCGCTCTACCTGCTGGTGAGCGGGTGGGCGGCAGTGCAGCAGAAAGACCTAAAGGCGGGACCCTGGCAGGTGGGCGGGCTGGTCGTGGCGCTCGGCATTGCGGGCGCAGGCGTGCTGTTCATGCAGATGGGCGCAACTAGCCCGAGCGGCACGATCGATGGCGCCCCACCACAGGCCTTCATCGTCTTCACGACGCTTGGCATGTTTGCGGCGGCGGGCGAGATCAATGTGCTGGCGCGGCGAACGATCAGCGGCCCGGCGCGGCTGTCGCGTCACCTGTGGCGGATGTGCGCGTCACTGTTCATTGCGTCTGGCTCGTTCTTTCTCGGCCAGATGCAGTTGCTGCCGGACTGGGTGACCGGGAACGGGATACATTTCGTGCTGGCGCTGGGGCCGCTTGTCCTGATGCTGGTCTATCTTGTGGTCGTGCGGATTCCGCGGCGCAGGAAGGTAGTTGCGGCGGCGTGAGGTTCGTCGCCTTGCGGCGACTGGCGGCGGTCCTCCAGCCCCCTCCGGCCCTTCGGGCCACCTCCCCCGCCTTCGGCGAGGGAGGACCAAAATGGAGACGCCGGCCCTGCTTTCGCAGCGCCGGCGCGACACCATGGTCGTCCACCAGATTCGTCCGTCGGACATGTCCGGCCTCTCGGCCCGTGGCCCTGATCAGGGGCCGTCCGTTCGACGCCTTCCGGCGAAGCTGAGCCCTGAGCGCTCTGGTCGTGCGGGCCGCAGAACTCTGGGCGTTAGCCCACTTTCCTGCCACCACGCAGCTGAGGCTGCGCCCTTCCCGTTCCCTCTGCCGAGGGCTCCTGCGGTTTTGGATCCCGCCTGAGTGCAGCATCCGCCTTGCGAGGCGTACGCCTTTTCCGGTGCTCGTTGCTCCCCTTCCTGCAGCGCCTGTCCAATCAGGCTCACCCGTGGGGACATCCAGTTGCTCAACCCGCGACGGTTTCCTCTCTGGACAGGTTCAGGATGACACAAGCGCGACGCGCGTAAATTGCGGCGCCCTGTGGAAACTGTTGACGGTGCTGTTGATAAAATGCTC
>JAOATF010000142.1 GCA_030158285.1 Hyphomonadaceae bacterium | reverse complement strand
CTCTCGAAGCATTTGTCGCGTGGCTCGCCAGCTTCCTCCGCACCATCGCCGGCCTCAAACGCCGCACCGTCTTCCCGCCCAACTGGAAAGACCACTGGCCCGGCCTCCGCGAACTCGAATGGTATCGCGACCAGATCCTCGCTTTCTCGGCCCAACACGTCCTCTCCGGCGGATCGCTAGACGACCGCACCGGCTTCCAGTTGATCGAGACCGTGCCCGACAGCTACGGCGTCTGTCCCCGCACGCCCCAAGCCATGAACCGCCGTTTCATCGCCATGGCGCAGTTTCGGCTCGATCCGGACAAATACATCGTCCGCCACATCCGCCGCATCGCGAAACGCGCAGGCATCGAGCTCGAAACCACGATCAGCGGCTGCCCCCTCCGTCATGCTTCGCATGCCACCTTCCCCAATGCTGCGCATTGGAGGAGGAAAGAGAACGGTGGCTGCGGCGAGCGCAGGTGCTTTCCTCCTCCGCGCGGAGCGCGGGGGAGGTGGCATGCGAAGCATGACGGAGGGGGCAGCCGCCGGCCTGTGCTCATCGCACAGCCACGCGCTCCGCCCGCAATTCCCTATTGCCTATTCTCCACTGCCTCGCGCGCGCCAGCGCAGCGAGATCGCGCCCCTATGCCGTCTTCTCGACAAACACGGTCCCCGCCGAATACCCGGCCCCGAACGAGCAGATCAGGCCCTTGTCGCCGGCCTTGAAATCCCCGGAGTGCTTGTGGAAGGCGATGATCGATCCCGCCGAGGATGTGTTGGCATACGTGTCCAGCACGGTCGGGCTTTCGCTCTCGCTGGCTTCGTGTCCGAGCACACGCTCGGCAATCAGCCGGTTCATCCCGGCATTGGCCTGGTGCAGCCACAGCCGTTTGAGGTCCGTCGCCTTCAACCCCAGCCGGTCCATCTCCGACTGGATCATGCCGGCCACCATCGGCACCACTTCCTTGAAAACCTTCCGCCCTTCCTGGACGAACAGCTTGTCGTTTTTGCCAACGCCGTCCGGATCGCCGCGATTGAGGAAGCCGAAATTGTTCCGGATGTTGTTCGAGAACTGCGTCTTGAGATGCGTGCCGAGGATGTTCCAGTGGCCGTTGGTCGCCACCTCTTCCGCCTCGATCAGCACCGCCGTCGCCACATCGCCGAAAATGAAGTGGCTGTCGCGGTCGGTGAAGTTCAAATGCCCCGAGCAGATCTCCGGGTTCACCATCAGCACCGTCTTCGCATGCCCCGCGCGCACGAAATCGGCGCCGGTCTGGATGCCGAACGTCGCCGACGAACACGCCACGTTCATGTCGAAGGCAAAGCCCGGCGAGCCGATCGCCTGCTGCACTTCAATGGCCATCGCGGGATAAGCCCGCTGCATGTTCGACGCCGCGCAGATCACCGCATCAACCTGCGACCCGTCCTTGCCCGCCTTCGCCAGCGCCTCTTTCGCGGCATTCACCGCAATCTCGGCCAACACGGAAATCTGTTCGTTCGGGCGCTCGGGAATATTCGGCGTCATCCGCCCGGTATCGAGCACGCCGTCCTTATCGACCACGAAGCGCGACTTGATGCCCGACGCCTTCTCGATGAACTCCACCGAAGACGGCCCCTTCGGCTGCAACGTCCCGGCCGCGATCTCGGCCGCGTGCTCCGCATTGTACTTCTCGACCCACGCATTGAAGCTGGAAACCAGCTCGGCATTCGAAATCGAATGCGGCGGCGTGTAGAGACCGGTTGCGGTGATTACGGGACGGGACATGAAACGCCTCAATCTGACTGCGCGTGGTTTAGGCCCGCGCGAGCCTACCGTCGAGTAGCCCTCGGCTTACGCCGGGTAACTGACTGCGGATTCACGCATTTCGCCCGCATTCGGCCGCGCCCGCATAGCCCGGCTGGTCGATCATCACCTGTCCATAGACGCTCTGGCGCAGGTAGAGCTGGAGGTCTTCACGCTGCAGATCGATCTCGCCCGACCGAATCGCCCGGCACAGTTTTTCGCGCTGCGCCTGCAGCTCGCCCCACTGCCCGAACAGCCCGTGCAACGCCTGCATCTCGAACGCCCGCGCCTCCGCCCCCTGGGACAGTTCGCGCAGCACGATGTCCAGCGCATTGGCGCCGACGCGCGCCAGAAACTGGTCCCGCCCGCTCATCGGCTTCACGGCATCGCCCCGCAGGAAATCGCGAATGCCCACCAGCAACTCGTCCGAGCGCGGCAAGTCCGACCCCGACAGCGATTCCGGCGCCGGCTCTGCCTTGGTCACCGGCCCCGGGATCAGCATGTTCACGCAATCGATCTGGCATTCCGAACTTCGCCGCCCGATCGCCGGCCGCTCGAGACTCGTCTCCGATCCATCGCGGAACGACTGCCCCATCGACAGCGTGCTCACTGCCCACCAGAACGATCCGAACAATTCCCAGAACCGCACCGCCGCGCGATCCACCT
>JAOATF010000141.1 GCA_030158285.1 Hyphomonadaceae bacterium | reverse complement strand
GCAGGGCCATCAACTTCTGGGTCGTGAACAGGCCATAACCGAGGGCAATAACGCCCGCGATAATGGGCAGCCATAGCGAAAGTTCGCTCATTGGTCGTCCTCTAACACATTGAAAATGGACGACTTCCCCGCGATTCGTCGTGGTATCGCGCTTGGCCCGCCCTGAAGGTGGGCGGAACATGCCCAAATTGCCTGTTTTTCGCAAGTTTTCTGATCCACGGGATGCTTCCGTAAGGTCATGTGGGTCGCGGCGCGCGATCCTCGCTGGCGTTGCGCGGCTGGGTGAGCCGTGATGGATGGGCCGATGATCGATCCGCCCGTTGTGCGCACCACTTTCTCCCCACCGCCGCTCGCCATCGCCGTTGTCGGCGTGATGCTGGGCTGCGTGATGGATGCGTTGGTGAAGGGGCTGGGCGCCGCCTACAGCGTCGTGCTGATCGCGTCGTCCCGCTATGTTTTCGGGTCGCTGTTCTCGGGCGCGGCCGTGCTGGCGCTGAAGCGGAAATTGCCGGATGCGCGCGGGCTGCGGCGGCATGCGCTGCGGGCGATCGTGATCGCGCTGTGCTCTGTGCTGTTCTTCAACTGCCTCACCATCCTGCCGATCGCGGAAGCGACCGTGCTGATCTTCTGCGCGCCGCTGATGATCGCGCCGCTGGCAGCGTGGCTGCTGGGCGAGAAGATCCGGCCGCCCGCGATGCTGGCGCTGGGCGTGGGGTTCATCGGCGTGCTGGTGACCGTGCAGGGGGCGGACGGCGTGGTGGAAGGTACGCGTCGTCTTGAAGGCATCTCCTCGGGCGTGGCGGCGGCATTTCTCTATGCGCTGTCGATGGTGTTGCTGCGGCAGCTGGCGCGGAATGACGACGCGGTGACGACGGCGTTCCTGAGCAACTTCTTTCCGGGGCTCTATCTCCTGCCCTTCGCGATTGCGCTTGGCGTGGCGCCGGCGGCCGTCGACCTGCCGGTGTTTGCGGCGACGGGGTTGGTGGGATTTGCGATGTGGTTCCTGCTGACGACGGCGTATTCACGCGCGCAGGCGCAGAGCGTGGCGGCGGCGGAATACACGGCGCTGATCTGGAGCGCGATCCTTGGCTATGTCTTCTTCGCCGAAACGCCGCGCTGGCAGGTCTGGGCCGGGGCTGGCGTTGTTGTCATCGCGGTGATGATGGCGGCGTGGGACACGCGCCGGCGACGCATCGCTGGCATTCCGGACTGACCAAAACAACAAAGCCCCGCAGGTTCCTGCGGGGCCTTGCCGTGTCCGCCGGAGGGCGGGATTACTTCGACCCTTACTGGGCCAGCGTGGCGCCGGGGTTGTCGCGCAGGTAGCGCTCACGCGCCTTGTCGATCTCGGCTTGGCTGCAATCGCCCTGATAGGTGGCGTCGGCTTTCATCGAGAAGCCGGCCGGGATGATGCCCAGCATGGCCGAGCCCTTGGCGCGGATCGTCATCGACTGATCGGTATGCGTCAGCGTCGCGTCGGCATCGCCCTTGGTCTTGCCGTTGCACTTCAGCTTGAAGAGAAAGCCGCCCTGGATCTGGCGCACATTGTCGACCGTGCAGCCTTCTTCCAGGTCACGCGCCAGCTTGGACAGCGTGATCTTGGCTTCCTCGGGGATGAGGCATTCGAGGTTCTCTTCCTTGATCGGAATCGCGAGAACGTTGGTTTCCTGTTTCCACAGCCATTTGCCCGGCTTCACCGAGATGGCGCCGTCCTTGATCGTGTCGGCGGAGGCGGCGCAGATGGCGAACAGCGCGACACCCGTCACGGCAAGAAGCTTCTTCATCTCACGTCTCCTCAAACCCTGGGTGGAGCCCGTCTGGCTGCCCTGTCGCGTGTGATATAGTGCGATTTCACATGAACGGGGCCCGAATGAGGCGGCCCACTTTCCGTCACGATCCCGCCCCGATGCCACCAAACGTAGCCCCGCGCCGTTTGTTCCGCCAGCGCAGTTAACCGGCAGAATCCAGCGCTAGAGCGCCTTTCCCATCCGCACGCCGGGAACGTCGACGCCGTCTTTCGAAGCAGCCGTGATGCGCTGGATGTCGTGGTAACCACACGCACGATAGAGCGGCTCGCCTGACATGGTGGCCATCAGTTCGACAGCCTTGAACCCGGCGTCGCGCGCGGCGCCTTCGCAGAGATCGAGGATCAGGCGCCCGACGCCACGGCGGGCAAAATCCGGATGGGTGTACATGGCGCGCACGCGGGCGGCGTCCTTCGACATGTCGAGCAGCGCGGCGTTGCGCTGGGCGGTGGAGTGATCGCCGCCATAGAGCGTGGCGCGCCGGGACCAGCCGCCACAGCCCGCAAGCCTGCCCTCCTCCTCAACCAGGAAATACGTGCGATCCGCGATCAGCTGCGTGTCGAGCCCCATGATCGATTTCGACAGCTCGACCTGCGCGGGACCGAGGAAGGCTTTCAGGTGTTCGGCGATGGCGAGATCCATCAGCGCGCGGATGGCCGGCAGGTCGGCTTCGGTGGCGAGGCGGTGGGTGAACATGGGCGAGCTCCGTTCACGATCACTGCAATGCCGCCGCGCAGCAGGCAACCCGATCGCGTCCTGCGTGTTGATGGAAAGGCGTTACAGTCGGGAACACAGCGAATGAACACGCAGCAAGTCAGAAAAGCAGCGATCTATGCGGGGGCTTTCGTCGGCCTGGCCGGCATCGTGATCGCGGCGCGGGCCGTGCGGCCGCGCCGGTATCGTATCTATTACATGTCCGTGCGCGATGCCGGGCCAGACAACATGACCCATCCGCCGGTCGACTGGGACAGCGTCGACCAGGCGATCGACGAGAGCTTCCCGGCCAGCGACCCGCCGACGTATTCGCGGTTTACGTGAGGCTGTGCTGAACGAAAAAGGGCCAGCCTTGCGGCTGGCCCTTCTGATGCTTCGGCTGTCGCCGGATTAGTTGCGCTTGCGGTCCACGAGCTGGTTGCCCTTCGACCACTGCATCATGCCGCGGAGCTTCTCGCCGACTTCCTCGATCGGGTGGCTGCTCATCTTGTTGCGCATGGCCTGGAAGGACGGGGCGCCGGCCTGGTTCTCGAGCACCCAGTCGCGGGCGAAGCGGCCCTGCTGGATGTCTTCCAGCACCTTCTTCATCGCGGCTTTTGTCTCGCTGGTCACGATGCGCGGGCCGGTGACGTATTCGCCGTACTCGGCCGTGTTCGAGATCGAGTAGTTCATGTTGGCGATGCCGCCTTCATAGATCAGGTCGACGATCAGCTTCACCTCGTGGAGGCATTCGAAATACGCCATCTCCGGCGCGTAGCCGGCTTCGACCAGCGTTTCGTAGCCGGCCTTGATCAGCTCGACGAGGCCGCCGCAGAGGACAGCCTGTTCGCCGAAGAGATCCGTCTCGGTCTCTTCGCGGAACGACGTCTGGATGACGCCGGCGCGGGTGTTGCCGATGGCTTTCGAGTAGGAGAGCGCAACCGCCTGGGCGACACCCGAGGCATCCTGGTGGATGGCGATGAGGCCCGGCAGGCCGCGGCCCTGCGTGTACTGGTTGCGCAGCGTGTGGCCGGGGCCCTTCGGCGCGGAGAGCGACACGTCCATGTCGGCGCGCGGCTTGATGAGGCCGTAGTGGATGTTGAAGCCGTGGCCGAACATCAGGTGCTGGCCCTTGCGGGTGTGCGGCTCGATCTCGTTGGCGTACATCACGGCCTGCTTCTCGTCAGGCGTGAGGATCATCATCACGTCGGCCCATTTTGCGGCTTCGGTCGGCGTGACGACTTTCAGGCCTTCCTGTTCGGCCTTGGGCTTCGAGGCAGAGTTCGGCTGGAGGCCGACGACGAGGTCCTTTACGCCGCTCTCACGCAGGTTGAGCGCGTGGGCATGGCCCTGGCTGCCATAACCAATGACGGCGACCTTTTTCGACTGGATGATCGAGAGATCGGCGTCGGCTTCGTAATAGACTTTCATCGTGCTCACCTTGAAGTTTGGCCGCCCCATACGCGAACGGCCGGAAATCGGAAACAGAAATCAATCGAACGAGCTTTATTCGTTCGAATCGTCGTTGAGGAGTTCGGGGGCTGGGCCGAAGTCCGGATCAACCCCCATCATCTGCTTTGGAAATTTTTCTCGTGCGAGAAACACCAGCGGCTCGGCAATGCCGAAGTCCCTGCTGAAGTCTGGATGACACCATCGACTGATAATGCGCGCTTCATTGCCGACCCTGGATTCGAGGGCATAGGACGATGAGTGGAGGCATATGCGGGCTTTGCCGTCTGGCCACACGGCAGGCTCCCTGCCCAACGGCACAAGATCAGCCAGTGCGCGGAATGAAGTCGCTATGCGCTCGAACTGGGAGTTCGCTATCTCCGCTTCACCGACGTCCTTGAGCTTGCCCACGGTGTAGGTGCCGTAGCCATCTGTTTGGGAAATGCGCAAATACGAATTGCCGCCACGACTGTAGGCAGAAATGACCGCCGCATTCATATGTGCCGGATGCCACACAAGACGATAAGTGTCTGGCACTGCATCTTCGATGGGGGGCTCATTGAAAGCGGCCAAGTTCTCGCGCGCAAACTTGAGCAGCTGCTCGTCGTTGCCGGAAACGACCACAGCCGGTTGCGCGGAGCTTACGCCAGCTCCGACAACAAGCGCGATGACGATTCCCGCAATCTTGGCGATCATCCCGGCCGTCCGTTCGGGTCCGGCGTCGTTGTGGGTTGGGCGGCCGGATCGGGCACGCTCATGTCCATCGTGGCCTTGAGCTCGCCTGCGTCGTCCTTCGACCAGACCGTGACATAGCGGCCCTTCTCGATGGTCTGGCCGCTGACGCTGATCGCATAGAGGCCAGTGGTCACGGCAAGATCGCCCGAAGCCGAGCCGTGGCCGCCATCCGGCGCCCAGTCGATGTTGAAGTCCGGCGGCGACTGCGCAAAGCCGGCGGCGATGTTCTCCGCCCCCTGCACCACCACGCCGGGCTGCAGGAATTTGGAGTCCGTCGTGTGCATGTATTTGAGGAAGGCCGCTTTCGGGCCTTCCGCTTTGGCCATCGCCGCAAAATCCTTGTCGGCTTGCATCGCGGCCTCAAGCGTCTTCTCCGGCGAATTGCCGATTTCGACATTGACGTCGACACCGCCGCCGCCCGAGCAGGCAACCGCAAGCGCGACGAGCATGGCCACGAAGGCTGCCCTGTAAGGGTGCCGCTTTACCGAATTGGTCATCCCGCCTTTTCCTTCCCCCGTTGAATGCTGAGAACGCCGGTGCGCGACACCTCGACCAGGCCGAGGGGGCGCATCAGTTCGACGAACTGGTCGATCTTGCCGCTCGCGCCGGTGAGTTCGAAGATGAAGCTCTCGTTCGTCGTGTCGATCACATGGGCGCGGAAGATTTCAGAGATACGCAGAGACTCCACGCGCTTCTCGCCCGTGCCGGCGACCTTCACCAGCGCCAGCTCGCGCTCGATGCCGCCGGCGGAATTGGTGACGTCGATTACCTTCACCACGGGCACGAGACGCAGAAGCTGCTGCTCGATCTGCTCGAGCACATGGTTGGTGCCGGAGGTCACGATCGTGATGCGCGACTGGTGCGCGTTGCGGTCGATCTCGGCGACGGTGAGCGATTCAATGTTGTAGCCGCGCGCGGAGAACAGGCCGACCACGCGGGCGAGGACGCCCGGCTCGTTATCGACGATGCAGGCCAGCGTGCGTTGCTCGATGCCTTCGTCGGCATGCGTCATGTCGTAGGCGGAGGCCGGGTCTTCGCGGACGCCGGATTTTGCGGGGGCGCGGGTGCGGGGGGCGCGGCTCATCAGGTCAGTTCCTTCATCTTCTCGCCCCGGCGGACCGGATCAACGGACTTGAACACTTCCGCCATGAACTTGCGGCGGCAGACAGTCAGCTGGTCGCTTACCTCGCGGTCCGGCCCCGGCGGCGCGCCCGACTTGTCGATCTGTGCGTAGGCCTCGACCAGTACATCCAGCGCAGGATGGCGGCGGCCCTGGAAGCCCACTTCCTTCTCCGCGCCATAGTCACCATCGGCACGGTTGGGGAAGAACAGCCGGCCACGGTCGATCAGGGCGGAGAGCTGCGCCCGCGCGGCGGAGCGGCGGCCGCGGAATTCAGCCTCGGGATAAGAGACGCCTTTCTCGATCAGCATCTCCTGCGTCGACGCCAGCAGCGCGATCACATCGTCCGACCAGCGGATGACGTCTGAATCGTGCGCCATCTTCATGGCGACGGCGTTGCGCTTCTCCTGTCGCCCGACGAGGCGCAGGTTGAGGATGAAAGACGCCAGCGCCAGCAGGGCCGAGCCGATGGCCAGCCCCTGTTCGATGCCGAAATTTGCGAAGAAGTCAGCCATGCCCTTACCGCGCCTGCCGTTTCATGCGGTCTGCGCCGCAGGCTTCGCGAACGGTCGCAGGAACGGCATAGCCCTGCCACGACTTGCCTTGCGGCGCGGCAGTCGCCTTCGCCTCCTTCACAAGGCGATCCAGCTGACCCGCATCCAGCGCCGTGAACACGGAGACATCGGCGCAGTCCGTGCCGGGCTTGGCGTATTCGAAATAGTGCTGGGCGCCCGTGGCGCCGACCTGCACCCACCCGGCCGTAGCCATCTGGTAATCAAGGACGCGGTCGAATTCCGCGCCGTCGGGCGTGGGCAGAGCGCCATCGCGCAGGAAGAAGACGCAGGCCATGACAGGCGGCTGGTTGTAGTCGACAGCAACGATCTTCTCGCAGCTATTGATGACCTGCGCTTCCATCGGCGCTGCGATGTTCATGACGCCGGGCAGGATGATCTGCTGCGCCTGCTCGCCGCCGGCAAGCTCGCCCGGCGTATCCGGCGTGGCCTTTGGTCCGCCATCGAGCTCCGGCGCGCCATCAAGCGCATGCTCTTCCGCTTTCGGCTCGCAGGCAGCGAGCGAGGCGGCAAGAACAACAGCAAGACCAAGTCGCGCAAGCATCAGACCAGCATCTTTCCTGCTTCGCCGATCTCATCGCCGGTGATCTTGCCGAGGATCATCTCGTTGTGCGCTGCGCCCGAGGGGATCATCGGAAAACAGTTCTCGGCCTTTTCAACGCGGCAGTCGAACAGCACGGGCTTGGGCGTATTGATCATTTCGAGGATCGCATCGTCCAGCTTCGCCGGATCATCGCACCTTATGCCATGGCATCCAAACGCCTCGGCCAGCTTCACGAAATCCGGCAGGCTTTCGGAATAGGAGTGCGAATAGCGCTCGCCATGCAGCAGCTGTTGCCACTGGCGCACCATGCCCATCCACTCGTTGTTGAGGATGAAGATCTTGACCGGCAGGTTGTGCTGGATGGCGGTAGACATCTCCTGCATCGTCATCTGCACGGAGGCATCCCCGGCAATATCGATCACCAGCGCATCCGGGTGCGCCGCCTGCACGCCCACCGCGGCCGGCAGGCCATAGCCCATCGTGCCAAGGCCGCCCGACGTCATCCAGCGGTTCGGCTTGTCGAAGTGGAAGAACTGCGCCGCCCACATCTGGTGCTGGCCGACTTCTGTAGTGATGTAGACGTCCTTGTCCTTTGTCAGCTCATAGAGACGCTCGATCGCGTATTGCGGCTTGATGAGCGTTTTCGACGCCGGATAGGCAAAGCCCTTGCGGGCGCGCCAGGCGTCGATCTGCTTCCACCACGGCGCGATGTCCGGCTTCTTGCTGGCCTTGCGGTTCCAGCCGGCGGTCAGCGCCTTCAGCGCCTTGCCGCAATCGGCGACGATCGGGATGTCGACGCGGACGTTCTTGTTGATCGAGGACGCATCGATGTCGATGTGGATCTTCTTGGAGTTGGGCGAGAACGCATCGAGGCGTCCCGTCACGCGATCGTCGAACCGCGCGCCAACGCACAACATCACGTCGCAATCGTGCATCGCGTTGTTGCTCTCGAACGAGCCATGCATGCCCAGCATGCCCAGCCATTGCGGGTTCGACGCGGGGAACGCGCCGAGACCCATCAGCGTGGAGGTGACAGGCCAGCCGGTCGCTTTTGCCAGCGCACGCAGCGCTTCGGATGCAGCAGGACCCGAATTGATGACACCGCCGCCGGAGTAGATGATCGGCCGCTGTGCGTTCGCCATCAGGGCGACGGCTTCCTCGATACGCTTGTCCTGCGGCTCGGTGCGCGGATGATAGGTGCGGTGCTCGATGGCGTCGGGCCCGATATACTTCCCGCGCGCGAACTGCACGTTCTTCGGAATGTCGATCACCACCGGGCCGGGACGGCCGGACGTCGCCACATAGAACGCCTCGTGGATCACGCGCGCGAGGTCGTTCACATCGCGCACCAGATAGTTGTGCTTGGTGCAGGAGCGCGTGATGCCGACCGTGTCGGCTTCCTGGAACGCGTCCGAGCCGATCAGGTGCGTGGGCACCTGGCCCGTGAAGCAGACCATCGGGATCGAATCCATCAGTGCGTCCGCCAGCGGCGTCACCATGTTGGTCGCGCCCGGGCCGGACGTCGCCAGCGCCACGCCACACTTGCCGGTGGAGCGTGCATAGCCTTCGGCCATGTGCCCTGCCCCCTGCTCGTGGCGGACAAGGATGTGTCGCACCTGCTGCTGCGCGTAGATCGCGTCATAGATCGGAAGAACGGCGCCGCCCGGATAGCCGAAAATCGTGTCGACCCCCTGGTCGGCCAGCGCGCGCAGGACGATCTCGGCGCCCGTCAGGGTATCCGTTGCCTGCGTGTCCATGTCTGAGTTTCCGTCCATTTCGCCGCTCGTCAGTATTTTTCTGTTTCGGGAAAAGAAAAAGGGCCTCTGCGGGCCCTTTGATTTGCATAACTCGCCATCCCGCCCGGTTTTTACCGGTACGGCGGCGAGCCAATTACAAGTACGAGCGCCTGACGGCAGCCGGACATGGCGTTTTCTCCCAAGAACGCAGTGGAAAAAGGAAATACCGTTTCAAGCGCGCAGCGTCAACGGGGGCTGTGGGGCAAGAATTGACCCGGATTAGTCGGAACGGGGCGTTTCTGCACTACACGAAGGGTTCGTGTAGTGTAACTCGCCCTACCCCTGCGCTTCCGCCCAGATGTCCGAGACCACTCGCGTCCTCACGTCCGGCGCTTCCGACGGAATACGCGGCCAGAGGGTGAACTGGTGAGCGATCCAGGTCATCTGGCGCTTGGCATAGCGGCGGGTGTCGCGCTTGCAGCGGTCGACGGCGTCGGCCAGCGACATGCGCCCGGCGAAGTAATCCGAGAAGCCGGGCATGCCGTGGGCGCGCATCGCGGGCAGCGCTTCATCCAGCTTGCGCTCCCACAGACGGCGGGCTTCGTCGAGCGCACCGTGTTTCATCATCAGGTCGACGCGAGTATTGATACGTTCGTAGAGCGTGTCGCGCGGCGGCGTGATCGTGACGCCGACCCATGCGCCGGGCGCCAGCAGGGGCGCGGCCTGGCCGTGGAAGCTGGAGAGCGGCTTGCCGGTGGCGAAGAACACTTCGAGCGCGCGGGCGGTGCGCTGGCGATCATTGGCATCGATGCGACCGGCGACCACGGGATCATGCGTGGCGAGATGCGCGAAGGCGGCCGGCTGGTCGGTTTCGGCCATGTGGCGGGCCTTGTCGCGATGCTTGTCCGGGATGGGCGGGATGTCGGACAGGCCCTCGGTCAGCGCCATCAGGTAAAGGCCTGTGCCGCCGACGAGGACGGGCACTTTATCCGCCGCGTTGAGTTCGGCGATTTTTGCCATGGCGTCCTTCGCCCACAGGCCTGCCGAGTAACGACCTGCGGCGTCGACATGGCCGAACAGGTGGTGCGGGGCGGCGGCCTGTTCCTCGGCATCGGGACGGGCGGTCAGCACGTCGAGATCGCGATAGCACTGCATGGCGTCAGCATTGATGATCTCGCCCCCGTGCTTGCGCGCGAGGGAGATCGCCAGCTTCGTCTTGCCGCTTGCCGTGGGCCCGTGGATGAGAATCGCGGGTCGCATGCCGTATTACTGGTTTACCCCAACATCTGGCGGTTCGCTGTTTACGCGTGACCGCAGCGCCTGATAGAGCGCGTGACCCGCCCTAACGCGACCTGCAAGTTACGTCCATGACCCAGACGCCGAACCTTGTCCTGACCCTTGTTTCGCAGAGCGGCGATGCCGTGCGGCTGGCCGCCGGGGCGCCGGGCGGTTCAGGGGCCGCGCTGGATCGTTCCGGCGGGGGCTGGAGCATTGCGGAGCGTAGTGTCAGAGGCGGGGCGGATCTTGTGAGCTGGCTGGAGGCCGAAGCGCCCGGACTGGGCGCGGACTGGGCGATCACGCAAGCCGCCAATCGCAAGAAGCGCCTGCTGATCTCGGACATGGACTCGACCATCATCGGGCAGGAATGCCTCGACGAGCTGGCGGACTTTGCTGGCCTGAAAGCGGAAGTCTCCGCTATCACCGAACGGGCGATGCGCGGCGAGCTCGATTTCGCCGGCGCCCTCACCCAGCGGGTTGCGATGCTGAAGGGGCTGGAGCTGAAGGCGCTGGCGGCGTGCCATGAACAGCGCGTGCGGCTAAACCCCGGCGCGCGAGAGCTGGTGGAAACAATGAAAGCCAATGGCGCGCGCTGCGTGCTGGTGTCGGGTGGGTTTGGCTATTTCACGTCGCGCGTCGCGAAGATGGCGGGTTTCCATAGCGATCGCGCCAACACGCTGATCGACGATGGCGCGGCGCTGACCGGCGAAGTGGGCCAGCCGATCCTCGGGCGGGAGGCAAAACTCACCGCGCTGATCGAGGAGACGGCAGCGTTTGGCGGCATGCCCGACGACGCAATCGCCATGGGCGACGGCGCCAATGATCTCGACATGATCCGGGCTGCGGGTCTTGGCGTCGCCTACAAGGCCAAGCCGATCGTAGCAGCCGAGACGTTGGCGCGTATCCAGCATACCGACTTGCGGGCGGCGCTGTTCTTCCAGGGATATGGGGTTGGGGAGATTGTGGGCGCGTAGGCGCGTTCCCTCGCGCGCGGGCGCGGGGTTGGGGTGTCACCAGACTTTGCCTGATCAGGTCAGGCTGATTTCAGACGCACACACGCCTTGTCATTCCGGACGCGCGAAGGCGCGACAAGCCACGCTGACGCGCTTCGGCTGGAATGACAGGTGAGAGCGTGCGTGCGGGGAGCGCGCGTTGCGCGCTGACTGGATCCCGGCCTTCTCCCTGCGCTCTTCTCCCGACGCCCTTCGGGCTTTGGGAGACGGGTCGAGCTTCGGGAGACAGGTCGCCGGGAACGCGTGCCGAGGGGCACGCTTTCGGTGTTGCAACATCAACGGGGTCATTCTCGGGCTTGTCCCGAGAATCTCGGTTGATGGCTTCGAGGGGATTGTTTGCGAGTCCCTTCGGGGTCTCCAACAGGGATTCTCGGGACAAGCCCGAGAATGACCCGGT
>JAOATF010000140.1 GCA_030158285.1 Hyphomonadaceae bacterium | reverse complement strand
CCGGCCCGATCAGGTTGATTCGTTCCCGCCACGCATCGAGCACGCCAAGGTATGACTGAACCCGGGCCAGCGTTTCACGTGAAACCGGCGCCAACCGAACCGCCTCCTCCGGCCCGAAACCATCTTCATCATGGGCAGGCCAGGTCATCGGCAGTCACTCTCACAGCTTGTCATCCCGGAAGCGCGCAGCGCTATCCGGGACCCATTGATCCTCAGGTTCAGTCGTTGGCGAATGGGTCCCGGCTCTCCGCTTCGCTTCGGCCGGGATGACATCCACTGGCGCAGCTTCACCCCTGCGCGGCCTTGTCAGCCTTCCGCGCCGCCCGCTTCAGATACCCCAGCACCGCCGTGATCGCCCCGGGCGTCATGCCCTCGATCCGCGCTGCCTGGCCCAGCGTGGCCGGCCGCACCGTCGAGAGCTTGTCCTTCGCCTCGTTCGAAAGTCCGCCGATCGCGCGATAGTCGAGATCGGCCGGCATGCGCATGTCTTCGTCCTTCCGGAAGGCGATAATGTCCGCCTCCTGCCGGTCGAGATAACCTGCGTACTGCGCCTCGATCTCCATCTGCTCGGCGACCTGCGGTGTGATCGCGTTCAGCTCCGGCCACACACTCCGCAGCTTCGCGAAGTCGACGCCGTCATACGCCAGCACCTCGAGCGCATGCCGACGCTTGCCGTCCTGATTGATCATGATGCCCTGCGCACGCGCCTCGTTCGGCGTCAGCGTCAGCGCATGCATCCGGTCGCGCGCTGCATCGATCGATGAACGTTTCACGTGAAACGCTTCACGCCTGCGACTGCCGACAACACCGGCGCTGATGCCGTCTTCCGTGAGCCGCTGGTCCGCATTGTCGGCGCGCAGCGTCAGGCGGTATTCGGCGCGCGAGGTGAACATGCGATAGGGCTCGCTCACGCCCCGCGTGACGAGGTCATCGATCATCACGCCGATATACGCGCGGCTCCGGTCGAGGATGTAGGGATCGCTCCCCGCCGCAAAGCGCGCCGCGTTGAGACCGGCCACAAGCCCTTGTCCCGCAGCCTCTTCATAGCCTGTCGTGCCGTTGATCTGGCCCGCCAGGTAAAGCCCCGGCAGACGTTTCACGGCGAGGTCCGGCGTCAGTTCGCGCGGGTCCACATAGTCGTATTCGATGGCATAGCCGAAGCGCTTGATCTCGACCTTCTAAAGCCCGTGGATCTTGCGGATAAAGGCTTCCTGCACGTCTTCCGGCAGCGAGGTCGAAATCCCGTTCGGATAAACAGTGTCATCGTCGAGCCCTTCCGGCTCGAGGAAGATCTGGTGTTTGTCGCGGTCGGCAAACCGCTTCACTTTATCTTCGATCGACGGGCAATAGCGCGGACCACGTCCCGCAATCGCGCCCGAATAGACCGCCGACTTGTGGATGTTGTCGCCGATCACCGCATGCACTTCGGCCGACGTCCAGGTGATGCCGCATGCGATCTGCGGAACGGTGATCCGGTCATTGAGGAACGAGAACGGGATCGGCTCGGCGTCCGCCTCCTGCATCTCCAGCCCCGCCCAGTCGATGCTCGACTTGCGCAGACGCGCCGGCGTGCCGGTCTTCAACCGGCCCATCTTGAGGCCCAGCCCGTAAAGCCGATCCGACAAGCCAATCGCCGGCGCCTCATCCACGCGCCCGGCTGGAATCCGCTTCTCGCCGATATGGATCAGGCCTTTGAGGAACGTCCCCGTCGTCACCACGACAGCGCCCGCGCCCCAAGCCCGGCCCGACTGGCCAATGACACCCGCAACGCGGCCTTTGCCATCCGGCGTCGGCTCGACAATCAGGTCTTCAACCCCATCCTCGATGAGGGTGAGGTTCGAATACTCGCGCAGGATATCCTGCACCGCCTCGCGATAGAGCTTGCGGTCCGCTTGCGTCCGCGGCCCCCGCACCGCCGGCCCCTTGGACCGGTTGAGCATGCGAAACTGGATACCGCCGCGATCCGCCGCCCGGCCCATCACGCCATCCAGCGCATCGACTTCCCGGACCAGGTGCCCCTTGCCCAACCCGCCAATGGCCGGGTTGCAGGACATCTCGCCAATCGTCGAAAGCTTGTGCGTCACGAGCGCCGTCTTGGCGCGAAAGCGTGCGGCCGCCGCGGCGGCTTCCGCGCCCGCATGCCCACCGCCAATGACGATGACGTCGAATGTATCGAGGATGTTCTGGCTCATGGACGGCGGCTGCCTGTGAATAGACCCGCCATGTAATGGACCCCGACCGCCCCGTCGAGGCGCCACATGGCCGCCATAAAGTGTTTCACGTGAAACACTCCCGCCTAACCGGCAGTGCTCGCCCTGAGCATAACCCCGGATTCGAGGGAAACTCGCTGTACAAATCCAAGGGAAACAGACGCACCTGTTTCCAATGATCTCAAAGCTCTGGCCCGAAAAGATGAGGGAAACAGAGCTTTGGATTCAATGGCATCACGCGCCGATTTATAG
>JAOATF010000139.1 GCA_030158285.1 Hyphomonadaceae bacterium | reverse complement strand
TCCCGCGTCCCCGGGCCCTCCAAGGGCCCAAGACGACAGCGAACCTCCATGCCGCACGGCAGTGGAGCTTTTGGTGTTTGCGGGACAGCCGGACACTACCGCCGATCCAGCTTCTGGATCACCAGCTCCACAAGCCGCTCCAGCCGGTCGAGCCGCTCGTGCAATCCCGCGATCACTTCGCGCGTCACCACGAACCCCGGCTGCGCGCCCGTCTCCCGGCCCGGCGAGCGCATCACCGGCGCCGAGGCCAGTTCGCCCGGATCGGCAACGCCCGAACGGCTCGCCACTTCGGTAGGATCAGCCGACAGCATCCGCGCGATCGCCCGCACTTCCGGGCCTTCCAGCTCACGCCGGTCGGAGAACACCATCTCGACCTCGTCGATGGTCATGCCCGCCGCCTGCGCCATCGCGGCGCGCGTCAGGCCGGCCGCGGCGAGGCGGTCGTCGAACCAGTCCTGGTCAAAGAAGATGCCCATGCACGGCTCCTGCGGATGCAGCGCACCGCGCCGCATCAGGCCCCCGATCCCCAGGGACAAGAGGAGTTGAAGCTATCAGTTCTGACCGTCGCCAACGCTGAAGTCGCGCCGCGCCGACACGATCGTCACCACCACGCCCGCCAGCACGTCCAGCAGGCACATCAGCGTGAGGATGAAGAACACCGAGGTCTGGAAGTTCGGCAGCAGCAGGAACTCGACGAGGCAGATGATGAACACCAGCATCGACACGGCATGGTTCGCGATGGTCGACGAACCCGTCGCCGTCGATTTGATGATCTCCACGAAGAAGAACACCATCGAGAGCATGACGAGAATGTCGCCGCCGGTCACGACCCAGGAGCCGAACACCGGCTTGGCGTCGGCAGCGATCCCGCTCAGCGAGCGCGCCACGTCCGACACGCCGTTGGCGTCAACGCCGCCGCCGGTGGTGAACGCGATCAGGTTGTAGATGATGACCGGAATTGCGAGCAGCGGGAAAATCCCGAAGATGACGCGCATGGGTGATCCCTTCTGTGGCCCCCGCCCGGAACGCTTGTTCCCCCGCCGTTCCATGGCGTCTATCCGTAAACCGGTAGCGATTTTGCTGTCCAATTGAAAGCCCTCCACCCCTTACCTTTGGTAACCCGCCTCCGGATCAGGCAGGATCAGATCTCGTCGACCCCGCCCGGCGACCGGCGCCGCTTTCTCAGCCACATGACGCCGCGCATATCCGAGATGGCCACCGCCAACCGCCCGAAATTGGTGTAGTTCGACCGCCCGTGCTGCCGCGCCCGGTGCCCCACCGGGCGTTCCTCGACCTGCAATCCCTCCGACATCATCAGGGCCGGCAGATAGCGGTGCATGTGATCGAAATAGGGAAGCTGCAGGAACGCATCGCGCCGGAACGCCCGCATGCCGCAACCCGAATCAGAGGTCCGGTCCTTGAGAACCGACCCGCGGACCTTGTTGGCCATCCGCGAGCCCATCTTCTTCCAGCCGCTGTCGATGCGCTTGGCCCGCTTGCCCTGGATCAACGCCAGGTCCTGCGGCGCGTCCTGCCGGTTCAGCTGCGCCAGCATCGCCGGAATATCGGCCGGATCGTTCTGCCCGTCGCCATCCAGCGTCACGATCACATTGCCCCGCGCCGCGACGATGCCGGTGCGCACAGCCCGGCTCTGCCCGGCATTCTTGCGGTGGCCCAGCACACGCAGCTGCGGAACCTCGGCCTTGAGCGCGAACAGCCGCGCGCGGGTATCGTCCTGCGAGGCGTCGTCCACGAAAATGATCTCGTAGGCGCGGCCGGACACGGCGGCCACGATCTCGCGCACCAGCGTCTCGACGTTGTCCGCCTCGTTGCGCACGGGCAGGACTACGCTGAATTCGGGTCGCCCTTCTGCTGCGGCCATCATGCTGTCCGTCTTGACGCGTGCATCCATGGCAGACCTATAGCCGCCCGGCGCCCCGGGGGCGAGTGCCCTCCTGCCACGGGTTTGCGGGGTTCCCTAAAGGCGCGAACAATCCCGGCGACTGGCGATAAAAGACCCGGTATGGTCCGGCCAATTCCGGCCGGGCGTCCCCGAATCGGCCGTCGATCAGGGACTGTTCCGCGCGTGATGGCTGCATTCGACCGGTTGACCGAGACGCGCTGGGCCTATGCGGTCCTCGCCGGGATCGTGTTCCTGCTGGCCCTGCCCGGCCTCTTTGCCCTGCCCGTGCTGGACCGGGACGAAGGCCGTTTCACCGAAGCCTCGTCCGAAATGCTCGAGACCGGCGACTTCGTGGTGATCCGCTACCATGAAGACCTGCGGAACAAGAAGCCGGTGGCCATCCACTGGTTCCAGTCCGCCTCCGTCGCCCTGACCTCCGGCGCCCACGCCCGCAACATCGCCGACTACCGCCTGCCCTCCATGCTCGGCGCGATGATCGCGGCGATGGCGACCTTCTGGGGCGGCACGGCCCTGTTTACCCGCCGCGCCGCCTTCATCGGCGCCATGCTGCTGGGCGTCACGCTGCTCCTCACCACCGAGGCCAATATCGGCAAGACCGACGCGGCCCAGTGCGGCGTGCTCGCGCTTGCCATGGCTGCCCTCGCCCAGATGCGCGCGGGCACGGCCGGCAAATGGCACGGCGTCCTGTTCTGGGTCTGCATGTCGATCGGCGTGCTGCTGAAAGGTCCGATCGCCCCTCTGGTGTGTTTCGGAACTATCGCAGCGCTGTTCATCTGGGAACGCAAATACGGCTGGGCGAAGCCGCTGCTCTACTGGTTCGGCATCAGCCTGTTCATCGTGATGACCGTGCCCTGGTACATCGCCGTGCAGGTCGCCACGCAGGGCGAGTTCCTGTCAGAAGCCGTGCGCGTCGATCTCGGTGAAAAACTGGTCGACGCCGCCGAAGGCCATGCCGGCCCGATCGGCATGCACACGGCCGCGCTGCCGTTGCTGTTCTGGCCAGGCACGCTGCTGCTGATCCCCGGCATCTGGCTGGCCATCACGAAAGTCCTGCCGGGCAAGAAGACCGCAGCAGCTCAAGAGGGTGCACGCGCCGCCGCCACGCAGGCGGCCGACGACAAGGAAGCCGCCGCCTGGCGCTTCCTCCTGTGCTGGGCCGTCCCGGCATGGATCGTGTTCGAGATCGCACCGACCAAGCTCGTCCACTACACCTTGCCCATGTATCCCGCCTTCGCGCTGATGGCGGGCGGGGCTGCGGACTACTGGTTCTCGACCAACAACTGGAAATTCGGCCGCTGGATTTCAGCCGCCCTGTTCGGGATCGTCGCGCTCTTCCTCGCCATCGCCCCATGGCCCGGCGTGCTGGAGGCCATCCGCGCCGACACCGCGCAGGATTTCGGCCCGCTTGCGCCCCGCGTCGCCGACACCTGGCGCACAGCGTGGGACGCCACCGGCATCGGCATCTGGCCGACGCTGCTGATCCTCGCCGCATCCGCTTTCACGATCTATGCGCTGGTGAAGAAGAACGCGATCTGGCTGCTCGGCGGCATTGTCGCCTGCTCGGCCATCACCGGCATCGGCTATCGCGCCGTGATCCTGCCGAACCAGGCGTGGATGCTTTCCACCGGCGCGTCGCTCTCGGCCCTGCGCGAAGTCTGCGCCCTGCCCGAAGATTCGCAGGCGTGGAAGGAGTCCGGCTGCGAAGGCCGCGCGCCGAAAAAGATACGCGCCATCGCCTTCGCCGAACCCAGCCTCGTCTTCAAGCTGGGCAACAAGATCGACCTGCCGCCCGACTCCAGCGTCGACATCCCGCCGATCACCGAGGACAACCGTCCCGCCTGGCTGATCAATATCGGCGAGGAAAAAGGTAGGGAGGCGCTCGACAAGCTCATCGCCTCGGCCACCGCCGCCGACCGCTGCGTCCGCCTCGCGCGCCGCTTCGCCTTCAACTATTCGAACGGCGATCCCTCTGTGCTTGTCGCCGCCGTCGTCGAACCCGGCGGCTGCCCGTCATCCGAACCGCCGCCCGCGCTGCGCGACGCTCCGGACGAAGACGAACCGGCGCTGGATCAGTAAAGCCAATCCACTAGAACAAGATCAGCCGCACACCAGCGATTCAACGTCCGGTTCTGGCGCGCAGGCGCGGCTGGGCGTTTCCGCCGGTCCGCCCTTCACCCACACGTCGACGCGGCGCTGGTTGGCACAGTTCTGGTTGTCGTCCAGCCCGTCGAGCTCGCCGACGCCCTGCACATCCACCACGGTGAGACCTTTGGTGCGCAGGTAGTCCGCCACCACATTCGCGCGATTGCCGCCCAGCTCGGTGTTGGATTCCAGCGACCCGCGCGTATCGGCATAGCCGCGCACCACCAGCTCCTTGCCGGCGAACACCTTGGCGAACTTGTCCAGCTCGCCGCCAAGATCGTTGCGCGCCGCCTTGGTGAGACGCGTGGACGCCGTGCAGAACCACGCATGCATCTTGCGCTCGGCCAGCGGCAGCGTTGCCTCGGCTGGCGCGGGCGCAGGCGAAGGCTTGGCGGCCACGGCGGGCGGCGGCGTCGCCGGTGCGACCTCGGCAGATTCCGGCGGGGGCGGCAGGGCTTCCAGCACGGGGCCCTGCGGTTTCAGGTCCACCGGACCCTGCCCAAACGGATCAGCCGGCGGCAACGGCGCCGGAACCGGCGCAGTGGGCAACACCGCAAGGCGCTGCGCCGGCGCGGATTGCGCGGCGAACAGCGTGCCGTCTTCGGCTTCCTCGGTCTTGCCGCGCATGAACCACATCAGCAGGAACGCGATTACCGCGATGCCGAAGATGACACCGAACATGTCGTCCTGATTGAAGCCGCGATGCGCCACGGCCCGCGCTGGCGGACGCGTTCCATCACCGCCGCCGCTGCCGCCGCCACCGCGCTTCACTTTCTGCACCTTCGGCGGAGGTTCAGCCGCCGCCGCTGCAGGCGCAACATCAACGGGCTTCTCAACCTGTTTCTCAGGTGGCTTCTCGGCAGGCGGCGTTTCGGGAGCATCCGCTGCCTCGGCCGCAGCAACCGCTCCCGCGCCGGACACCAGCACGAGCGAGGACGAGCGCGCGGCAATCTTGGGCGGCTTCGGCATGGACACCGCATCCACCGTCGCCGCACTCGGCACCACATGCAGCGGGGCGCGGCGCTGTTCGGGCGCAGGCGGCGACAGTTCCACCGGCGCCTGCTCAAGCTCTGGTGGAAGATCGAAGAACGGGTCCGGCAACGATGCGGGCGCGGCAATCGCCTCCTCCACCGGAGGCGCAGGCGACTTCACGAACCGCCGGCGATCGAACGGATTGTAACCCGCCCCGCTGTGCGGCTTCGGCAGCGCCGTCGCAAACGCCATTGCCGGAACCTTGCCGCCCTCCCGCTTCGGCGGTGATGTCATGCCCGATGCGCGCGGCGCCACAGACGGGGTCAGCGC
This sequence comes from Hyphomonadaceae bacterium, assembly GCA_030158285.1. Classification (GTDB taxonomy): domain Bacteria; phylum Pseudomonadota; class Alphaproteobacteria; order Caulobacterales; family Hyphomonadaceae; genus UBA7672. The sequence continues at coordinate 6,104 of JAOATF010000139.1, read as the reverse complement.
GGGCTGTTTCGCCTTCGGCTCTCCGCCAGATCGCCCAAACACGTTGCGCGACTTCGGCACAGGCTCTGCGCGCACCATCGCCGGCTGCTTCGCGGCGAGGGGTTGGGCGACCAGCGGGGGAACTTTCGCAGGCGGCGGTTCAGCCGTGCGCACCAGCGGAGGCACTTTCGCTCCACCCTGCTGAACCGGTTTCAGCGCCACCTCAGGCTTCGGCGCCACGACTTTCTGCGGCGCTGGCGGCCGCTGCATCTTCGCCTCAGGCTTCACCTTGGCCGGGCGCGGCGTCTCCGCTTTCACCGCCTGCGGCGCCTTGCGCGCAAACGCATCCTTCGGCGGCTCGGCCTTGGCAGGCTTGGCCGCCATCACGGGCTTGGCGGGTTTCGGGGCCGGCTTGAAGGCATCCGTTGGTGTGGCTTTGGCGGCCGGCTTCGGGGCGACGTCCGGCGTCTTTGTCTGGGCGAATCCGTCCGTGCCCTGCGGCTTGCGCGGGGCAAAGGCATCATTGAAGGAGCGTTTGTCGCCCATCACGCCTCGTTGACGGCGGGAATGGCTTCTCCACAGCCCCGCCAGTTAACTTTAATACCGACGGGTTCGCCCCAGGGGCAAGCGTTACAGGGACGAAATGGGCCCCAATGCCGAATTCCGTCCGGTTCCTTCCCAGCGTGGCGGGCCCGGGCTAAACCGCCGCCATGACCGATACCCTGCTCGACCCGATCGCCCTGTCCCAGGCCCTGATCCGCCAGCCCACGGTAAACCCCTGTCATGACGGGGCGCAGGACCTGCTGATTGACGCCCTGGAATCCCTTGGCTTCCGGTCCAAGCGCTACCATTTCGATGGCGTCGACAACATGTACGCCCGCCTCGGCGGCGCGGCCCCCAATCTCTGTTTCGCTGGTCATACGGATGTCGTGCCGATCGGCGACGCCGCCGGCTGGACGGTCGATCCGTTCGGCGGGGAAATTCGCGACGGCATTCTCTACGGCCGCGGCGCCTCCGACATGAAAGGCGCCATCGCCGCTTTCGTCAGCGCCTGCGCCCGCTACATTGGCGACCGTGGCATGCCGCAGGGCTCGATCTCGCTGCTGATCACCGGCGACGAAGAAGGCCCCGGCCTCCACGGCACGCGCCGCCTGCTGCCCGCCGTCATCGCCGATGGCGAAGTGCTCGACCACTGCATCGTCGGCGAGCCCACGTCCGAAGATCGCATCGCCGACATCGTGAAGAACGGCCGCCGCGGCTCGCTCAACGCCGTGCTGAAAGCGGTCGGCAAGCAGGGCCACGCCGCCTACCCGGAAAAGTCCGCCAACCCGATGCCCGTGCTACTCGATGCGCTGCAGAAACTGCGCGACCTGAAGCTCGACACCGGCAGCCCCGGCTTCCAACCCTCGAACCTCGAGATCACCACGATCGATGTCGGCAACGCCGCGCACAACGTGATCCCGGCGCAGGCCGTCGCGAAGTTCAACATCCGCTTCAACCCGAACCACACCGGCGCAGACCTGATGGCCCGCCTGCAGCAACTGCTCGGCAGCGGCCGCGATGGCGTGACGCTAACGCTCGACATGCGCGTGACGGGTGAAGCTTTCTACACCAAGCCCGGCAAGCTCACCGACCAGATCGTTGCTGCCGTCGAGGCGGAGACAGGTCGTAAACCAGACCTTACCACCGGCGGCGGCACGTCGGATGCGCGCTACATCAAGGACGTCTGTCCGGTGGCGGAACTCGGCGTCCGGAACGAGATGGCGCACAAGGTCGACGAGCACATTCCGGTCGACGAAATCGAAACACTCTGCCGGATATATTACCGCCTGCTGGCCAGCTATTTCGCTGCGGCCTGATCTCTGGCGTTAATCATCTGCGCTGCTTTCGCCCTTGAGGTGAATCCTGCGTCGTCACGAGAAAGCCGCGGCGTATTGCTTGCTTTGCAAACTGCGTCGTGCGGACAGCAGCAAACAGTATGAATCGCAACCCTCCGGGGTTGTCGGCGTTGAGTTGAGTGAATGGCGTCAGGCGGACCATCGCGGGGTCGAGCCGCCAGTGTCCTTTGGACGCTGGCGATTGCCGCATGCGCTCTGTTTTCCGCTCCCGCTCTTGCCCAGAACGACACACCGCAACCGCCATCGTCGCAAGTTCAGGATGGGCCGCAGGTTCAGGACAGCCAGCCGCAGGATCCAGCGCCGCGCACCAATCGCCGCCAGCAGGACGATGATGAACAGACCCCGATCGGATCGTCCGAGGCCGGACGCGTTCCCGTCGAGGGCATCCCCGCCAATCTCAGCGATCCGCTGAAACTCCTCCAGCGCGAAGAACCCGCCCCCGCGACGCTGTTCGAAGCGCGCCGCCAGGCCGAACGCGCCGCCAGCGTCGTCGCCACGCTGCTCGAATCCGAGGGCTACTACCAGGCAGAAGTCGAACCCTTCGCCAACGGCCAGAGCGTGTTCTCGCGCGGTGTTCGTGTCACCCCCGGCCCGCTATTCATCTACGCCTCCGCCGCCATCGCCTATCTCGACGCTGAACCCGACGCGATCACACGCGCCGAACTCGACAGCCTGCTCGCCCCCATCACCGCCGGCCTGCCCGCACGCGCCCAGCCGGTGATCGAAACGGGCGACGCCCTCGTCGCGCGCCTGCGCGTCGCCGGCTATCCCGATGCCAAGGCCGACCCCGTCGATGCGCTGGCCGACGCGAAGACCGGCTCCATCGAACTCGAATTCCGCCTGCGTCCCGGCCTGCGCTCCTCGTTCGGCCAGCTAGCGCTCACCGGCCTCAAGGTGACCAACCCGGAGTTCATCGAACGCCTCCGTCCTTGGAAAGACGGCGAGCGCGTCACGCCCGCACGCATGGATGAATTCCGCGGCCACCTTGTCGAGACCGGCCTCTTCGCCACCACTGCCGTCCGCCTCGGCGAGACCACGACACCCGGCGCCGATGACCTCGCGCCGCGCGATGTCGTCGTCGAAGTGACGGAGCGTGAGCGCCAGACCATCGCCATCGGCGCTGCCGCCTCCACCAGCGACGGCGTCGGTCTCGATGCACAATGGCAGCTGCGCAACTTCTCCGGCTGGGGCGACAGCATCACCGTCTCCGGCCAGCTCGCAACGCTCGAGCGCCGTATCGGCACGACCTACCGCATCCCGCACATCGGCAAGTATGGCCGCACCCTCTCGCTCAAAAGCGAGATCGAGGACTTCGAAACCAACGCGTTCGACCAGACCGGCGCCAACGTCTCCGCCACGCTGGAAGAGCGCCTGTCGCCGCGCGTTCGCGCGTCGCTCGGCGTCGAAGCAGGCTTCGCCAGTATCCTCGATGCGCAGGCCCGCATCAACGGCACGGGCCGCCGCGATGTCTACATCGTCTCCGGCGCGGGCACCGCGGAATATGTCGGCGTGCGCGACATTCTCGACCCGGTGAACGGCTTTCGCGCCCGCGTCGCCATCGAACCCGGCTTCACCTGGGGCGACACCAACATCGCCTTCGCCAAGATCAGCGGCGAGGCAGCCGCATATTACGATTTCGGAACGAAGGACTTCGTCGGCGCCGTGCGTGGCCGCCTCGGCACGATCGCCGGCCCCAATGGCGCGCCGCCCGATCGCCTGTTCTTCGCTGGCGGCGGCGGCTCCGTGCGCGGCTATGAATACCAGGCGATATCCCCGCGCGACCCCGTCACGCTCCTGCCGAGCGGCGGCCGCTCGCTTGTCGAGATGAGCGCCGAGATGCGCTATCGCGCCACCGACACGCTCGGCTATGTCGCCTTCCTCGATGCGGGCGCAGCCGGCTCCAACGTCGAGCCGCCCCTCGACGCCATGAAGCTCGGCGCGGGCGTCGGCCTGCGGTATTACACCGCCTTCGGCCCGCTCCGCGCGGATATCGCAGTTCCGCTGAACAAGGACGCAGGCGACGCCGACTTCCAGGTGTATATCTCCATCGGACAGGCCTTCTGATGGAACGCGCCAAACGCCGCCGCCGCTACCCGATCTGGTTGCGCATCGCCTTCGGGGTGATGATCGCTGCTGCCTTGCTACTCGTCACCGCCGTGACGCTGCGCTTCTGGATCACCAGCGATGGCGGCCGCGCCTTCATCCTGTCGCAGATCGACGGCCGCAAGGTCGGTCCGTTCGGCACGCTGCGCCTGTCCGGCCTCAAGGGCGACCCGCTCGACGACGCCACGCTCGCGGACATCGCGCTGATCGACGATGATGGCGTCTGGCTCCGCGCCCGCGACGCCCGCATCGAATGGACGCCCACGGCACTCTTCGCGGGCGAACTTGAAATCCGCACCATCGCCATCCGCACGGTCGAGGTGGTCCGCCGCCCGAAACTCGAACTGCAGGACGACAAGACGCCCCCGCCGGATATCGGCTTGCGCCTCGACTCCATCTCCGTCAGCGACCTCCGCCTCGCCGAGCCCGTCATCGGCATCGCAGCACGCTATACCATCGACGGCGGCGCCGCCCGTCCGCGCGACGGCTCCGGCTTCGCCCGTCTCACACTCACGCCGGTCGAAGGCCCCGCCGACAAGGCACACCTCTCCGCCGAATGGACCGCGCAAGGTGGCCTCAAGGCGTCCGCCGATATGTCCGGCCCCGCCGGCGGCCTCATTGCGACCGTGGTGCAGGCGCCGGCGAGCATGCCGGTCGCTATCACCGCCAACGCCTCGGGCACGCTGCTGGCCTTCACCAGCCAGGGCCAGCTGAAATTCGGCGACGAGGATTCCGCCAGCTTCCGCCTCGCCCGCGCCAACGATATCGCGACGCTCACTGCGCACATCGACCCCGCCGAATGGCCGATGCTCGCGGAGTATGCCGACCGCACTGGCGGCCGCGTCGACATCACCGCCAATGCCAACCTGAAAGACCTCGAACACGCGCCAACGACGCTGCACCTCGCCATGCCCGCCGGCGTCGTCGAGGCCTCCGCCCCGCTCGACTTCACGACCGGTCACATGCCGATGGAGGTCGCGATCCGCGCCAGTGGCGTCGATCTCGCCACCGTCGCCCCACCCCTTGCGGGCAAGGCCGACGCCTCCGGCATACTCGGCCTGGGTCTCACCGGCATGGACTGGCGCGGCGAAGTCTCGGCGCAACAGTTCGAATGGCCATCGGGCAAGGCCAGCAGCGTCGCCGGCCCGCTCGAACTCACCTTCACGCGCAACAACATCAGCTGGAACGCCAGCGCTATCCGCACCGATGGCGCCCGCATCACCTCGCTGACCAATCTCGCCCCCGCCCGCTACAACGCCGCCGTGCGCGGCGAGATGAACCTGCGCTCGGGCCTCATCGAGATTTACGCCTCGCAGATCGAAGGCACGCCCGGCGGCGCCTCCGCGCGTGGGGTCTACAACAGCCGCACCGGCGAGATCGACTTCCAGGGCGCCGCCCGCGTTGCGCGCATTTCCGACATCACCCCGCTCTCCGGCTCGACGCAGAGCCGCTGGACGCTGAAACAGGCCTCCGCCAACGCCCCGCTCCGCATCTCGGCGGATGTCGAAGGCCGCAACATCTCGTCCGCCAACGCCACACTCGCAGACCTCACCGGGCCAAACCCGCGCGTCGTCCTCTCCGCCGTGATCAGCAATGGCCGCTTTGCCATCGAGTCCGGCAAGTTCGAAGGCGCGGGCCTGCGCGCCAACATGACCGGCCGCATCTCCGATAGCGGGGCCATCGTCGGCGAGGCCAGCGGCGTGCTGCATCGCCGCCTCGACCTTGGCAGCGCCGTCATCGAAGCCGCCGCCTTCAACGCCAGTGTCTCCGGCACCGTGAAGCAGCCGAAAGTCGATGTCCGCCTGCGCGATGGCGCCGTCACTGCCGCCGGTGTCACAATCCGCGAAATCGCCGGCACGGCTGACGCCCGCATCGGCGACGCCATCACCGGCAGCTTCGCCCTCACCGGCGCGTCCGACATTGGCGCGTTCAAGGCAGATGGCGACATCGCTGCGGGTGAAGGCGACATACGCATCAACGATCTCCATGCCAGCCTCGGCGACCTGAAATTCACCTCGCCCCGCCTCGCCATGTCCGATGGCTCGCTGGCGATGACGTTCACCGCCTCCGGACCGCTGGCTGGCATTGCCGGCCTCGACCGCGGCGCGCTCAACGCCAGCGGCA
>JAOATF010000138.1 GCA_030158285.1 Hyphomonadaceae bacterium | reverse complement strand
GGCAACTTCTTCTGGGGGGTCGGGGGGGACGGATAGAAGAAGCGCCGTGACAGGAGAAGAACGACGATGCCCGGATCGGGTTGCGTGCATTTTCAAAAAAATCACACCGATCATGTGACGCGCTGCACAAACGCAAACGGCCCGCGCTCATCACGCGGGCCGCTGAATTCGTAGTTGCGAAAATCTAGGCCTGATCGGCGCCCGGCGTCACGCGCGAGCGCGACAGCAGACGGCAGATTTCGTCGAGCTGTTCGAGCTGGGCGTACTTTATGCGCACCTCCCCGCCCTTGCCGTTCACATGACGGATATCGACATCGAGTCCCAGCGCGCGCTGGAGGTCCATCTCCAGCGCCTTGGTGTCGACGTCCTTGTCGCTGCCTGCCGACTTGATCTCGAGCTTGCCACCAGCCTTGTCCGCCTTCGACAGCGCCTCGGTCTCGCGCACCGAGAGTTCCTTCGCGATTACGGCCGCGGCGAAACCTGACGGATCAGATGTCTTCATCAACGCCCGCGCATGGCCCGCCGTCAGGCGACCCTCACGCACATGCTCGCGCACGTCGTCCGGCAGGGAGAGCAGGCGCAGCGTGTTCGACACATGCTCGCGGCTCTTGCCGACCTGTTGCGCCACCGACTCCTGCGTACGTCCGAACCGGTCGATCAGCGACTTGTAGGCTTCCGCCTCTTCCACCGCATTGAGGTCAGACCGCTGCACGTTCTCGATGATGGCGATCTCGAGCACTTCGCGGTCGTCGAACTCGCGCACGACCGCCGGTATGGCGGTCAGACCCGCCCGGCGCGCCGCGCGCCAGCGGCGTTCGCCCGCGATGATCTCGAACATCTCCGGCTGCGACGGATCGGGGCGCACCAGGATCGGCTGGATCACGCCCTTGGCGCGGATCGACTCAGCCAGCTCTTCCAGATCGGCCTCGATGAAGGTGCGACGCGGCTGCTTGGGATTCGGAATGATACGGTCGATGGAAATGTCCGACGGATTGAGATCGTCCGTGGACGGAGCTTCAGCGGTCATGCTGGCCTCCCCGCCTTCAATGGCGTTGCGCGCGCCGGCATAATCGCCCAGCAGCGCCGAGAGACCGCGGCCGAGACGCGCCTGTTTCATGGGATTGTTCACGCCGCTACCCTCTCGCGTTCCCGTTGCATCAGTTCCTGGGCGAGCATGATGTAGGCCTCGCTGCCCGAGCACTTGTGGTCATAAAGTATGGCCGGAAGTCCGAAGGACGGGGCCTCCGATAATCTTACGTTTCTGGGTATGACTGTCTGGTAAACCTTGGCGCCCAGGTAGGTGCGCACTTCGCTGGCGACCTGGTCGGACAGGTTGTTGCGCTTGTCGTACATGGTCAGCACGACGCCCTGGATTTCGAGGTCCGGGTTGAGCCCCGCCCGCACCAGCTCGATGGTGCGCAGGATCTGCGACAGACCCTCCATCGCGAGAAACTCGCACTGCAGCGGCACCAGCACGGCGTTCGAGGCCACCATCGCATTGATGGTCACCGTCGACAGCGACGGCGGGCAATCGATCAGCACCGTGTCATAGTCATTGCCCGCCATGCGGAAGGCGGCGAACGCCTCGCGCAGTTTGAAATTCTTGCGTGGGTCCTGGTGCAGCAGCGTCTCGACGCCGGCGAGGTTTTCGTCGCCCGGAATCAGGTCGAGGTTCGGCACCTTGGTCTTGAGAATCGCCTCGGCCAGCGATCCATCGCCGACCAGCACGTCATAGCTCGACTTGCGGCGCGCCACCGGCTCGATGCCGAATCCGGTCGAGGCGTTGCCCTGCGCGTCGCAATCAAGCACGAGCACGCGCTTGCCCACCGCCGCAAGGGCAGTGCCAAGGTTAATGGCGGTGGTGGTCTTGCCCACTCCGCCCTTCTGGTTGGCGACGGCGATGACGCGCATCATGCCCTCCGCGGTCTGATCGACGAAATTGTCAGTACGCGCCCTTCCGGGCTCGAGAGGCTTTCGCGTTCGGTGACCTCGAAGGTCCAGTCCTTCCGCGCCTCCGCGAGTTCGGCGGCCGTGTCCCTCCCTTTCATCAGGAGGGCCTTACCGGAAGGTTTAAGCCAGCCGTAACCATACCCCAGAAGTTTGGGCAGGGGGGCCAGCGCCCGGGCGGTAATCAGGTCGAACCGGGCCCCTGCCACATTCGGCGGCGCCTCCTCGATCCGGGTCGTCAGCACCCGCGCCGGCAGGCCCACTTCAGCGATAGCAGCCTCAAGGAACTGGGATTTCCGGACGCTTTTCTCCACCAGCGTCACGCTCGCCCCCGGGCGTTCCGCCAGCGCACAGGCGATCACCAGCCCCGGGAACCCGGCCCCGGACCCCAGATCGGCGACCTCCAGGTCCTCACCTGAAATTTGTTCAATCAGCTGCAGCGAATCCAGCACATGCCGCCGCCAGAGGTGCCGACCCTCGCCCGGCCCGATCAGGTTGATTCGTTCCCGCCACGCATCGAGCACGCCAAGGTATGA
>JAOATF010000137.1:8715-11762 GCA_030158285.1 Hyphomonadaceae bacterium | reverse complement strand
GCCCCTGCCGGGGCGTTCGCTCCTCGATTTGGTCCCCCGGACCAAATCGCGCCTTCGGCGCCGTCGCTCACCCCCTCCGACGCTTCGCGCCACCTCCCCCGGCTTCGCCGAGGGAGGACTTCATGTACTGTGCGATGCTCAAAGGAGTCGCTCATGCAGTTGCATCAGTCGTCGTGGCAGGAGATCGACGCGTATCTGGCGAAGTCGAAGGGCATTGTGGTGCCGATCGGGTCGACGGAGCAGCATGGGCCGAATGGTCTGCTGGGGACGGATGCGATCTGTCCGGAGGTGATTGCAAAGCGTGCGGGGGATGCGGCGGGGTTTCTTGTTGGGCCGACCTTCAATGTGGGGCAGGCGCAGCATCACATGGCGTTCGCGGGAACGATCACGCTGCGGCCCTCCACGATGATCGCGGCGATGGTGGACTGGACAGCGAGCCTGACGCGGCACGGGTTCGAGAAGATCTACTGGTTCAACGGGCATGGCGGGAACATCGCGACGATCAATGCGGCGTTCGCGGAGATCTATGGCGAGACGAGCCTGCGGCGCGCGGGCGGAAACAGCGCGCCGGTGCGGTGCAACCTGCGTAACTGGTGGGAGCTGCCGGGCGTGGAGCGGCTGTGCAAGGAACTGTTTCCAGTGGGCGAGGGACAGCATGCAACAGCGTCTGAAGTTTCGGTGACGTATGCGGCGTATCCCGAGGCGATCAAGCGCGTGGAGATGTCGCCGAAGATCGCGCCGACGGGGCCGATCCTCGATGCGGACGATTATCGCCGGCGGTTTCCGGATGGGCGGATCGGGTCTGATCCGAGCCAGGCGACGCCGGAGAAGGGCGAGCGCATCATTGCAGCGGCGGCGAGCGCGCTGGTGGGCGACTACGAGGCGTTTCTAAGCGCGGCTTAGGGTGAAGAACCGCCCGCTTCGCGGTCGGCCCCTTCCGGCCCTGCGGGCCACCTTCCCCGCTTTGCGGGGCAGGACCACATACCGCGCGACGGAGGCGGTTCTTCTAGGCCTTGAGGTCGACGAGGTGGCCGGCGCTGGTGGCGGGTTTGCCGCGGTGGCCGCGTTCGAGGAGGTCGGCGGTGTTGCGCGGCTTGTGGACCTTGCGGTCGGTGCGCTGGGCGTCGAGGTAGATGGCGTGCTCGCGGATGAGGACGGCGCTGGGCGGGGCGACTTCACGGAGCAGCTGGAGATCGTAGGACATGGGCGTCTGACCTGCTGTCGCATCTGTGGCGACATAAGTGAGCATGGCAGAGCTGCATGAAGGGCGCGTACGGGCGCGCGTGGTGATTGCGCGGTCGTGGTTAGCGAGGTGGAAAGGATTGGGGCGGGGGCCGCGCTATTCAACACATCCTTCGAGACGATCGCATCGATGGATTGCCCGTGTTGCAACTTCGTACCGGCGATCCCTCAGGATGAGGTTAGTTGGTGTTGACGCACATTTGCAGCAACACCTCCCTCAACGATCGCCGGCCTCATCCTGAGGGATCGCCAAAGGCGATCGTCTCGAAGGATGTGTTGAGACGCCTAGACCTTGATGTCGACCAGGCGGTCGGAGACCGAGGGCGGCATGGCGGCGGCGCGTTCGGAGACCGTGGGGCGCTGGGCCTCGGCGGACTTCACTTCCTCGACGCGGGTGTCGCGGCGGGAGTCGGCGCGTTCGGCGAGGTATTGTTGCGCGGACTGGCGCGCGGCTTCACGGCGATCCGCAGCGGCGGCGCGATCTGCTGAGACGGCGTCGATGGCCATGGCTTGCTCCCGTGACTGTGGCGCGGCCCGGCATGGGCGCGGCAAGCCCGAGAATGAGGGAAACTCGTTGTACAAATCCAAGGGAAACAGAAAAAACTAAATGAGATAAAACAGGGTTCTATTCACCAAAGATGAGGGAAACAGAGCTTTGGATTCCATGGCATCACGCGCCGGGTTATAACTGGTCATGGTCGACAGGTGGGTCAGCGCGAGGCGCATGGCCACACATCGTGAAGAGAGCAGACCAGCGATCCTTCGCACGACGCATCTGGCGGCCTGAATTCACAACATCGGTGTTGAACCGTCCTCGTTTCGCGGGCCGCGCGCGATTGCGTTCGTGCGCGGCCATTTCACGTGGATGCGAGGACGGCGCGCCGGGCAGGAGGGTTTCAGTGAGGTTATTCCGGAAACGCGAGATGAAGTCCGCCGGGCAGATGGTGGCGATCTCGGATTTGCGTGCGGCGCAATGGTCTGGCCTCGGCCACCTGGCGCGCGAGGGGTTCGAGCGGAATGTGGTGGCGTATCGCTGTGTGCGGCTGATTGCGGAGGTGGCGGGCAGCGTGCCGTTCGTCGCGGCGGATGACGATGATGACATGGCGCGGCTGGTGGCGCGGCCGAGCCTTGAGGAGCATGGCGCGGACCTGATGGAGGCGTTCTACGGACATCTTGCGGTGTCGGGGGATGCGTTTCTTGAAGCGTCTTCGAGCGATGGCGAGGTGCGCGAGCTGTTCGTGCTGCGGCCGGACAGGATGAAGGCGCTGAAAGGGCCGCGCGGGTGGCCGGCGGCGTGGGAGCATCGGATCGGCAGCGATGTGCGGCGGATCGCGCGGGAGGCGGATGGCTTCCTGCCGGTGATGCACCTGCGGCTGTTTCATCCGGCGAACGATTACGAGGGGCACTCGCCGCTGGAAGCGGCGGCGCGGGCGGTGGATGTGCACAATGCTTCAGGGGCGTGGGCAAAGTCGCTGCTGGACAATGCGGCGCGGCCGTCGGGAGCGCTGGTCTATGGCGGGGCCGATGACCTGACGGAGGAGCAACGCGAGGAGCTGCGCGAGGAATTGCAGCGGACGTATCAGGGCTCGGGGAATGCAGGGCGACCGATGTTGCTGTCGGGTGGGCTCGACTGGAAGCCGATGAGCCTGTCGCCGGCGGACATGGATTTCGTGGAGCTGCGTAATGTGGCGGCGCGGGAGATCGCGCTGGCGTTCGGCGTGCCGCCGATGCTGCTGGGGATACCGGGGGATGCGACGTACGCGAACTATCGCGAGGCGAATGCCGCGTTCTGGCGGCTGACGGTG
>JAOATF010000137.1:0-8615 GCA_030158285.1 Hyphomonadaceae bacterium | reverse complement strand
AGCTTTGGCGCGAAGGCGCTGGAGGTGGGTGAAGCGGGCGGCTGGAAACAGCCGCCCGTTCTTTTTTATGATGGAGCGACAATGAAGGATGTGATCGTGAACTATGTGATCGACAGGCTGCGCGAGTTCTCGACGTGGCGCGGTATTGCTGCGCTGGCGGCGACGGGCGGTGTGCTGGTGGCGCCGGAACAGCTGGACGCGGTGTACAAGACGTTCATCGCGGTGCTGGGCCTGGCGGCGGTGTTCGCGCCGAGCAGGAAGGAAGTGTAGGGGGCGGACGTGACAGCGGTGCGGCGCAGGAATACCTATTCCTTCTGAGCTGGAGGGGGAAATGGCATTCCTGCGTTCTGCCGTGCTTACTGCGCTTGTTGCAGGCGGCGGCTGCGCCTACGCGCAGCCCTCCGCGTCTGTCGTGAACGATGAGGATCAGGCGCTCGTTGATGCGAAGATACCTTACCGTGGCTACGCGCCGTTTGCCGTTGCCGCCAAGAGCCCGTTCGGCGGGCGGGAATGGTTCGTCCTGTCATTCTTCGAATACTGGACAGGATACGAGACGACCGGAGATGCGACGAAGCACTATGTGATCCGTCGCGTCAGCGGGCTGCGGGAAGGCTATGAGGATGGTGTGGAGAAAGCCGCCACGGCCGCATCAACGACATGGGCGCTGAGTGACGATTGTCCGAAGCTGAGACCGGCGATTGATCGGTTCGAATTGCGGAGTGAAGCCGGGTTTACGTCGAAACCGAATGCTCCTTACTCTCCGAAGATCGTCAGACTCATGGCCAACGATTTCTCCGGGCTGGTGTTCTGGGCGAACCTGTCGAATTGGGAAAGCGCTGCCGAAGTCGATCTCATGATGCCGTATGCCGGTAGCCCTATCGGAAATTGGGTTCAAGGTCTGCTTGTGGATACGAATGATTGCTTCGCGCTTGCGCCGCCGGAAATTCCCGCGGCGAATTTTCCGGAAGATCCTGCGAAGTCTCCGCCCCCGTTTTCGATCTTCGACTTCTAGCGCATCCGTCCGCTTCGCGGCCGGCCCCTTCCGTCATGCGCGTGAAGAACGCGCCTGCCACCTTCCCCGCTTCGCGGGGCAGGACCACAGATCGCGAGGTTGGTGGTCCTGCGCTACGCGAGCACGGACAGGCACATGAGGCCGATGACGCCTACGGCCAGGATGACGCGCACGCCCAATCGGACCGTTGCGGCCGTACGAGTGACTTCTGACATGTGAACTTACTCCGCAGCGACGCGATAACGGGCAGCAGGCGCAGATACAGGTGCAGGCTTGGGCGCAGGCGTAAATGCAGGCTGAGGCACGGCGTAAGGCGAAGGCACGGGGGAATTGTCGTTCCAGGCGGCGCGGTAAGGCGTAGGCGCTGGAAGGGCGGGCAGGGACGGCGCGAACGGCATGTCGGGCGCGGCCGGTTGATGCACGGTGGCGAGCGAGCGGCAGACAGCGGTGTGGTGGAGCAGGAAGTCCACGATGCTGCGCAGGTCGTGCAGGTCGTAGGCGGCGAAGGCGTGTTCGAGGAAGCGCGCGGCGAGCAGGAGTTCGCGGGGCGAGCCGAGCGGCGCGGTCTGCGGCAGGCGCGCGGTGGCGCCGGGCGGCAGGATGAAATGGGCGAACCAGGCGTGATCTTCCGGCGCGAGGCGCAGGCGCGGTTCGGGCGAACGATTCCAGGCGCGGCGGACGAGCACGCGGTCGATGCGGTTGCGCTCGCGATTGGTCGGCATGCGATCGCGCGCGAAGGCCAGGAACATCGAGATGAGGATGAGGCGCTGCTGACCGTCGAGCAGGGTGGAGACGCCTGATTTCGGGGGCGAGACAGTTATGACGCCGAGATAGAAGCGCTCTTCGGAAACGTCTTCCTCGTCTTCGCTCTCACGCGCGGCGTCTTCGAGATCGACGAGCATCTGGGCGACGTGAGGTGGCTCCCAGTGGAAGCTCGGGGAGTCAGGACCAGCGGTCCCGCACCGATAACGTGAATTGCCCCCGAACAGATCGCCAATCGTGACGATATTCGCACGCTTCATCGATGGGAGGCTCCCAGACGACGCCGCCCAGCCCGGGATTTGAAATTCATAGCAGAGGATTTTCGGATGATCGACAGGAAAATAACATTGGCGCTGATACTCGCTCTGGTTGTTGAATCGGCAGGCGTATTTGCGTGGGCGGGATCGACCGGAGAGCGGCTGAAGGAAGTTGAGCTGCGGGTGGCGCTGCATGCGGATGCGGCGGAGCGGCTGGCGCGAGTCGAGGTGAAGCTGGAACTCGCGGCGGCGGCGTTGGCGCGCATCGAGCGCAAGCTGGAGCGCAGCTGATGCAACCACTGGTTATCGAGGGGGTATGCGTCGCTGTTCGGGGTGGAGGACCTGGCGGGGGATGTGGTGCGGGCGGGAGCGTTCGCACGCTCATTGTTGCGCGGTGCGCCGGTCGGGATGCTGCTGAGCCATGCCGGCGGGCGGACGGCGGGGCGATGGTCGGTGATCCGGGAAGACGGGCGCGGGCTGTTCGTGCGCGGGTTCGTTTCGGACGAGACGGCGGCGGGGCGGGCGGCGCTGGAGATGATCGACGCGAGGCAGCTGGGTGGACTGTCGATCGGGTTTGTGGCGCGCGAGTGGTCGCCCCGGGTGAGCCGGGGACGGGACCTGAAGGAGATCGAGCTGCGCGAGATTTCGCTGGTGACGTCGCCGATGTTGCCGGGCGCGCAGTTTGCGGCGGCTGGCTCTCCCGAATTCGTGCGGCGGGCTGACGTTAGGGCGCCCCTTTCCGCTAGGGGAAAGGGGGCGTAGCATCCACGCCAGAGATCGTGCCTGCCACCGGCAAAAGTCGGGGCATCGCGACATGAGGAGAGACGCCGATGAAGACGAAGTTGCTGGCCGCGACCGCTCTGCTGAGCGCCGCGCTGCTGGGTGGAACCGCGATGGCGCAGACGCCCACGGCGCAACCTGCGGCGGCTGCAGCGCCGAGCAACGCCAATGACGGGCAACGTCATGAGGCGGGATACGCGACGCCCAAGACGGCCTGGGGCGCGCCGGACCTGCAGGGTTTCTGGAACAACACGTCGTTGACCGGGCTGCAGCGCGGCGCCGACGCCAAGTCGCTGGCGTTGACCGAGAAGGAGGCCGAGCGGCTGGCCAACCGGAACATCCTGGTCGTGCTGACCAAGGACGACAACTCGACCAATGGCGAGGACCCGAACAACACCAAGCTGCTCGAGGACAAGAACAACGACCGCGGATACAACGCGTTCTGGATCGATCCGGGCACGAAGCTGGCGACGGTGAAGGGTGAGCTGCGCTCGTCGTGGATCACGGAGCCGGCGACGGGGCGCATTCCCTACAAGCCGGGCGCTGCGCGGAGCGGGGGTTATGCGATCACGAATTTCGACGGACCGGAAACGCGCCCGCAGGCTGAACGCTGCGTGATCGGTTTCTCGGGCTCCTACGGGCCGGTGATGAACAATGGCATGTACAATTCGACCATGCAGTTCGTGCAGACGCCGAGCCACGTGATGATCCAGGTGGAGATGATCCACGATGTGCGCGTGATCCCGATCTTTGCGGACAAGGCGTCCGTGAAATTCTCGAACATTCCGAAATGGGGTGGCGACTCCGCCGGCTGGTATGAGGGCGACACGCTGGTGGTGGAGACGCGCAATCCGCACCCGAGCCAGCGCGCGATGATCTCGCCGACGGGCAAGCTGACCGAGCGCTTCTCGCGCTGGAACGACAAGCAGATCCTGTATTCGTTCGAAGTCGACGACACGTCGCTCTACAGCCAGACGTGGACGGGCGAGATGGCGCTCAACGCGTCCAAGCCGATGTATGAGTACGCCTGCCATGAAGGCAACCACGCCATGCCGGGCATTCTGGGCGGCGCGCGGCAGCTGGAAAGCGAAGGCAAGGTGCCGGGCATGGGCCCGGGTATCGCTGCCGGGCTTGTCATTCCGCTCGATGAGACGGGCGGCGAAGGCTTCAACTAGAACTTCTGGAGGGACGGGACCATGAAAAGGCGCGGCTTGGGTCGCGCCTTTTCTTTTCCGCCCACCGACCTGGAGACGGGGGAAAGGGAGACATTGCGATGATTGCGAAACTGCTGGCCTGCACGGCGCTGGGTTGCACGCTCCTTGTTGGGGCGGCTTCGGCGCAGCACGCGCCGGGCTATGCGCCGCCGAAGACGAGCTGGGGCGTGCCGGACATGCAGGGGTTCTGGAACTCGACCTCGATCACCAGCCTGCAGCGGCCGGGGGGCGTCGAGAAGCTGGTGGTGAGCGAGGCGGAGGGGCGGGCGATCGTCAACGACAACCCGCTGATCATCATCACGCAGCAGGAAAACGAGGCGCAGGGCAGCGATCCGAACGATACCTCGATCCTGAACGACAAGAATGCGGACCGTGGCTATAACGCTTTCTGGATCGATCCGGGGACATCGCTGGCGACGGTGAAGGGCGAGATCCGCACGTCGTGGATCGTTGATCCGCCGAACGGGCGCATACCGTTCAAGCCTGGCGTGCGGCGGTATGCCGACAATCTTTCGCCGGCGAATTTCGACGATCCGGAGACGCGGCCGCTGTTCGAGCGCTGCATCATGACGGAGTCGATGGCCGGGCCGGTGATGCAGAACGCGATGTACAATTCGACATTGCAGATCGTGCAGTCGCCGGATGCGGTGATGATCGCGGTGGAGATGGTGCACCATGCGCGCATCATTCCGATTGTCGCGAACGCTGCGGCGGCCAAGCACGGCCCGGACGTGATCAAGAACTGGGCCGGGGATTCGGTTGGCTGGTATGAGGGCGACACGCTGGTGGTGGAGACGCGCAACGTGCATCCGCAGCAGCCGAGCCTGATCTCGCCGACGGGCAAGGTGACGGAACGGTTCACGCGCTGGAATGACGGGCAGGTGCTGTATACGTTCAGCGTGGACGATCCTTCGCTCTACACGCAGGCCTGGAAGGGCGAGATGGCGCTCAACACATCGCAGCAGATGTATGAGTTCGCGTGCCATGAAGGAAACCACGCCATGCCGGGCATTCTCGGCGGCGCGCGCGAGCTTGAGGCGCGCGGGATCAAGCCGACCGTGGGGCCGGGCATCGCCGCGGGGATCGTGACGCCGAGCCAGAAGGCGAAGGCGGTGAAGAACTAGGTTTAGACCACGACGACATGACTGGAAGGGCGCGGCTTCGGCTGCGCCCTTTTGCTTTTCTGTCCGCCCTGCGGGCAGCCCCCTCCGGCCCTGCGGGCCACCTCCCCCGCGCCTTGCGCGAGGGAGGACGAGACCGTGCATGCTTCGCCACGGCGAGCAACTGAAGCGAAGTAGAACCAAGGGAAACTCATGACAATCGAGACGAAGATGAACGCGCCGGCGGGCGCGAATGCGGAGGCGCGTCTGCTGACAGCGGAGGTGCTGGCGGCGTTCGAGGCGCTGAAGGCGGCGAACGATGCGCGGATCGACGAGATCGAGAAGCGCGGCGCGGTGGATCCGGTGCTGGAGGCCAAGCTGAAGAAGATCGAGACGTCGCTGGATCGCCAGCGTACGGCGCTGGAGCGGCTGGCGCTGGAGCAGTCGCGGCCGGCGATCGGCGATGATCCGCGCAGGACGGACCCGGAGCACAAGTCGGCGTGGAGCGCTTACCTGCGCAAGGGCGATGATGGCGGGATTGCGCGGCTGGACCTGAAGTCGGTCAATGTCGGCACGGAGGCGCAGGGCGGCTATGTGGCGCCGCCGGAGCTGGATCGGTTGATCGAGCAGCGGCTGACGGCGTCCTCGCCGATGCGGCAGATCGCGAGCGTGCGGCAGACGTCGGCAACTGTGTTCAGGAAGCCGGTGAGCCTGGGCGCGGTGTCGGCGTGGGCGGCGGAGACGGGGGCGCGCGCAGAGACGACGGCGCCGACACTGGACCTGCTCGAGTTTCCGGCGGCGGAGCTCTATGCGATGCCGGCGGCGACGCAGACGCTGCTGGATGACGCCTATGCCGATATCGACGAGTGGCTGGCGGACGAGGTGGAGCAGAGCTTCTCTGCGCAGGAATCCACGGCGTTCGTGACGGGCGATGGCTCGGGCAAGCCGAAGGGGTTCCTGAGCTATGACATGATCGCGGATGCGAGCCATGCGTGGGACAAGATCGGTTTCATCCTGTCCGGTGGCGCGGGTGCGTTTGCCGCGAGCAATCCGGCGGACAAGCTGATCGACCTGGTCTATGCGCTGAAGAGCCAGTTTCGCGCCAATGCGCGCTTCGTGATGAACCGGCGCACGGTTTCGGCGGTGCGCAAGCTGAAGGATGGCGACGGGAACTATCTGTGGCGCCCGGGCGCGGCCGGCGAGGCGGCGAGCCTGCTGGGCTATCCGGTGACGGAGATCGAGGACATGCCGGACATTGCGGCAAACGCGTATTCCATTGCGTTCGGCGACTTCCGGCGCGGTTACCTGATCGTTGACCGTCAGGGCGCGCGGGTTTTGCGCGACCCGTACTCGCTGAAGCCTTATGTGCTGTTCTACACGACCAAGCGCGTGGGTGGCGGGGTGCAGAACTTCGATGCGATCAAAGTCATGAAGTTCGCTGCTTCCTGATCTCGGGCTGACGCAGGGAGCCACAAAACTAAGCGTTATCTAACTCGACGGCTGCACCGGCGATGCTAAAGCATCGTCGGTGCAAGCTGGAGATTCTGAATGGGTTCGCCCTCGCCTGAAGCCACCGCAGACCTGTTTTTCGAGCGGTTCAATTCGGGCGACGCGGCTGGCTTTGCGCAGCTTTACACCGAG
Source organism: Hyphomonadaceae bacterium (assembly GCA_030158285.1). GTDB lineage: Bacteria > Pseudomonadota > Alphaproteobacteria > Caulobacterales > Hyphomonadaceae > UBA7672. The sequence goes on along the minus strand of JAOATF010000137.1, from coordinate 1,849 downwards.
GACGCGATCTTCACCTACAATGGCCAGGACAAGGCCGTGGGGCGCGGGCAGATCGAGCGGGCGATTTCAGGGTTCATGCTGGCGGGCTTCAAGATGCGCGGGCGGAGCGTGGATTGCTATGTGGTGGGCGACACGGCGCTGACGCGGTTTGCGTGGGAGCTGTTCGATGCGAGCGGCGGGGTGATGGCCAGCGGTGTTTCGGCCGAGGTGCAGCGGCTGGGCGCGGACGGGCTGTGGCGGTTCATCATCGATGATACGGGCGGTGGGAGCCGGACGAGTTGATCTGTTTCGCTTGATCTTGGCGGCGCCTTCGGGATTATGCGCGCGCAGATTCATCTGGGGAGCGGAACATGGGTGTGGCGACGCCGGAAGCGATGGCGGAGACGTTTGTCGAGCGGTTCAATGAGCGCGATGGCGCGGGGCTGCTGGCGTTGTATGCGGCGGATGCGGCGTTCACGTTCGACGGCGTGACGTTCGCGCGGGGTACGGATGAGATCAAAGGGGCGCTGGAGGGCTTCCTCGCGTCGCCGATGAAGCTGAAGGGGAAATACGAAAGCGTGCTGGTGGCCGGTGATGTGGCGATGTGCAGCCTGCGCTGGGAGATGATGGACGCGGAAGGCTGGATCGACCAAGACGGCGTTTCGGTGGAAGTTCTGAAGCGCGGCGCCGACGGGCTGTGGCGGTTCGCGATTGATGATGCGACCGGGGCGAGCCGGGAGCGGGGTTGAGAGCATTGGTGTGTTGAAGCGGCGGTAAGCACGCCCTCGTCCTTCGAGACGATCGCATCGATAGAGTTCCGTCGTTGAGGCGGCGTGCCTGCGATCCCTCAGGATGAGGGCTATCTGCGGGGTGTGCTTTTGACTTGTTGGCCGCTAACCACAGACCTCATCCTGAGGGATCGCCGAAGGCGATCGTCTCGAAGGATGTGTTCAGCTCACCAGTAGCCCGACATCAGCTCTTTGGCCCACGCGGGCTCGCGCACGTCGCCACGCGGGGCGAAGCCGGACATCCAGGGTTTGAGGTCGAGGACGGGCGTGCCGTCGATGGCGTCGAGGCCGGAGACGTGCAGGGTTGTGCCTTCGACCTTCAGCACCTTGCAGATGGTGAGGCCGATGCGGTTGGGGCGGTTCTTGCCGCGCTGGGCGAAGATGCCGGCGAGTGGCCAGGACTTGTTGCCGCGTGGATGGCGGGCGCCGAGCGTGGGCGTGGCGGCTTCGTCGTGGTGGAACCAGTAGAGGATTTCGACGTGACTGAATGAGTCGAGACTCAGGAGGGCGTCGGCTGTGAAGCGTGTTGTGTCGAGCTCGATGCTTGTGGTCTCGCTGTCCCAGTTGTCGTCGGTGGGATCGGCGCGGGTGGTACGGACGTAGCCGATGGGCGTGAGGGTGATGTTCATCGAGAGAGTCCCCTTGTGGCTCGCCCCCATCCCGGCTTCGCCGTACTTCCCCCGCTTCGCGGGGGAAGAGTTGCGGCGTCTGTGGTCGTTGGTTTAGCGCGGCTGCATGCGGATGCCGCCGTCGAGGCGGACGCTTTCGCCGTTGAAGTAGCCGTTCTGGATCATGGTCATGGCGAGGTTGGCGTACTCGTCCGGGTTGCCGAGGCGTTTGGGGTTGAGGACGGTGGCGGCGAGGGCTGCTTTCACGTTCTCGGGCGCGCCGGCGAGGAGCGGCGTGTTGAAGAGGCCCGGCAGGATGGTGTTGACGCGGATGGCTTCGGTGGAGAGGTCGCGGGCGATGGGGAGGGTCATGCCGACGACGCCGCCTTTCGAGGCGGAGTAGGCAGCCTGCCCCATCTGGCCGTCTTCGGCGGCGACGGAGGCGGTGTTGATGATCGCGCCGCGATCGCCATC
>JAOATF010000136.1 GCA_030158285.1 Hyphomonadaceae bacterium | reverse complement strand
CCGATACCGCCGGCCGCTACATCTATTACGGCATCCGCGAGCATGCGATGGCCGCCGCGATGAACGGCATGGCGCTGCATGGCGGCGTGATCCCGTATTCGGGCACCTTCCTCGTGTTCTCGGACTACTCCCGCCCGTCCATCCGCCTCGGCGCGCTGATGAACCAGCGCGTGATCCACGTCATGACGCATGACTCGATCGGCGTTGGCGAAGACGGCCCGACGCACCAGCCCGTCGAGCATGTCGCCTCGCTGCGCATGATCCCGAACCTGCTGGTCTTCCGCCCCGCCGATGGCGTGGAAACCGCCGAAGCTTGGCAGATCGCGCTCGAGACCACGACCGGCCCCTCGCTGATCGCCCTCACCCGCCAGAACCTCGCCCCGGCGCGCAAGACGCACACAGACGCGAACCTGGTGGCAAAAGGCGGTTACGTCCTTTCCCCGGCCTCGAAGCCTGAGAAAGTCGTGCTCTGCGCGACCGGCTCGGAAATCGAGATCGCGCTGGAAGCCCAGAAGCTGCTCGAAGCCGAGGGCATCGGCGCCCGCGTCGTGTCCCTGCCGTGCTTTGCGCTGTTTGCCGCCCAGCCTGACGCGTACCGTTCGGAAACACTTGGCGGAAAGCTGCCGAAAGTGGCCGTGGAAGCCGGCGTCCGCGACGGCTGGGACCGCTGGATCGGTCCAGAAGGCGGCTTTGTCGGCATGTCCGGTTTTGGCGCCAGCGCCCCCTACAAGGCGCTCTACAAGCATTTCGGCATTACTGCGGAGAACGTGGTGAAGGCCGCGAAAGAGCGCCTGTAAGCCGTCCTGTAACCGGGCTTATCGCGCCTCTCACGAAATGCTGCATCGAATTGCGCGATTTTCACCGCGCAAAACACTCGCATCGCGCTCAAAATCCGGTATTAGGCCCCGCATAGACCGTGGCCCCGGCGGCCCTGTTCCTGCATCCGGGCCAGCATTGGATTTTTGAGGTTTTCCCGATGGCTGTTCGTGTTGCGATCAACGGCTTTGGCCGTATCGGTCGACTGGTTCTCCGCTCGATCCTCGAGCACAAGCGCACGGACATCGAAGTCGTCGCCGTGAACGATCTCGGCCCGGTGGAAACCAACGTCCACCTGCTGAAGTACGACTCGGTGCACGGCCCGCTGAACATGGACGTGAAGGTCGAAGGTGATCAGGTCACCGTCGGCAACCAGTCGTTCAAAGTGACGGCGATCAAGAACCCGGCCGAGCTGCCGCACAAGGCCATGAACGTCGACATCGCGTTCGAGTGCACGGGCATCTTCACCGCCAAGGACAAGGCCGCCCTTCACCTCGAGGCCGGCGCCAAGCGCGTGCTGATCTCGGCCCCGGGCGAGAACTCCGACCTCACCGTCGTCTACGGCGTGAACCATCAGAAGCTCACGAAAGAGCACATGATCGTCTCGAACGCCTCGTGCACCACCAACTGCCTCGTGCCGGTGGTCAGCGTCCTTCACGAAGCCATCGGCATCGAGAAGGGCATGATGACGACGATCCACTCCTACACCGGCGACCAGCCGACGCTGGATACGATGCACAAGGATCTCTATCGCGGCCGCGCGGCTGCGCTGTCGATGATCCCGACCTCGACGGGCGCGGCGAAGGCCGTTGGCCTCGTGATGCCCGACCTCAACGGTAAGCTCGACGGCGTCTCGGTGCGCGTGCCGACGCCGAACGTTTCGCTGGTGGACTTCAAGTTCATCGCCAAGCGCGCGACGACCGCGAAAGAGATCAACGATCTCATCCGCACCGCCGCCAACGGCAAGCTGAAGGGCATCCTCGGTTACACTGACGAGAAGCTCGTCTCGTCGGACTTCAACCACAACCCGCACTCGTCGATCTTCCACACCGACCAGACCAAGGTGATGGACGGCACGCTCGTCTCGATCATGAGCTGGTATGACAACGAGTGGGGCTTCTCCACCCGCATGAGCGACACGGCTGTCGCCTGGGCGAAGCTGATCTAGTCCGGTGGCGGATAGCAAGAACACGAAGCATGGACCGGCGGCTGAAGAAGCCGCCGTCCATGCGACCGCCACCCCGCCCTACACCGTCACCGACGTCCACATCGACCCGCAGGACGACGCGCCGACGCCGCCCGCGCCGGTGACGCCGCCGGGAACGAGCGTGGTCGGCGCCCCGCCCGCTCAGCAGCCGCACAATCCGGCGCAGTGGATGCACGAGCGCCTCGTCCACCAGATCATCGAGTTCGAGAAGGGCCTCGGCGCCGAGCAGGAAGTCGGCGGCCGCTTCGTCGAAGGCCCCGGCTCCGAACCCCTGCACATCACCAATCTCGCCAGCTGGGGCCCGGACATGATCCTGTTCATCGGGCAATTCCCCGATGGCCGGAAATTCGAACTGATCCAGCACTACAGCCAGGTCAGCGTCCTGCTCGTCGCCGTGCCGAAAGCCTCTGACGAAGAACCCCGCCGCATCGGCTTCGAGCTGCTCAAGAATTTCAAGGACCAGCCCCAGCCCTGGGGCGATCCGATCAGCTAGGCGGCGACGCTACCCCTCGCACAGACTATTGAGACCGGGACAGACGACATGACCTTCCGCACGCTTCAGGGCGCCAACCTTTCGGGCAAGACCGCGCTGGTGCGCGTCGATTTCAACGTACCGATGGATGACGCCGGCCAGATCACTGACGACACGCGCCTGAAGGCGGCCCTGCCGACCATCGACCTGCTGTCGAAAGCCGGCGCGAAAGTCGTTCTGCTGGCTCACTTTGATCGCCCGAAAGGCAAGCGCGTGCCGGAGATGAGCCTCAAGCCGGTGGTCGCGCCGCTGGCTGCGCTGGTTGGAAAAGACATCGCCTTTGGTGACGACTGCATCGGCGAAGCCGCGCAAGCCACGATCAAGGCGCTGAAACCCGGGGGCGTTGCCCTGCTGGAAAACCTGCGCTTCCACGCGGGCGAAGAAAAGAACGATGCCGCCTTCGCCGCCGAACTGGCCAAGCTCGGCGACATCTATGTCAACGACGCTTTCTCCGCCGCGCATCGCGCCCATGCGTCCACCGAAGGCGTCGCCAAGCTGCTGCCCGCCTATCCCGGTCTCTCGATGGAGCGCGAACTCTCCGCCCTCGACGCAGCGCTCGGTAATCCGCAGCGCCCGGTGATGGGCATTGTCGGCGGCTCGAAAGTCTCGACCAAGCTCGACCTGCTCAAGAACCTTGTCACCAAGCTCGACAAGCTGGCGATCGGCGGCGGCATGGCCAACACTTTCCTTTATGCGCAGGGCCATGATGTCGGCGCGTCCTATTGCGAGAAAGACCTCGCCGAAACCGCGCGCGAGATCATCCGCCTTGCCGGACAAAACAACTGCAAGCTGTTCCTGCCGCTCGATATCGTGGTGGCCGAACAGATGGCATCCGGCGTTCCCACGCGCGTGCGCAATCTCGGCAATGTCGACGACCATGAGCGCATTCTCGACGCCGGCCCGGAAACCGTGGCTCGCCTCAAGCGCGCGATGGGCAATTCGAAAACGCTGATCTGGAACGGCCCGCTCGGCGTGTTCGAGATCCCGCCCTTCCAGCGCGGCACGATGGAAGCCGCCTGGCACGCCGCCCAGCTCTGCCGCGATGGCAAGCTCACGGCGGTCGCAGGCGGCGGCGACACCGTCTCGGCCCTCAACATGGCCGGCGTCTCCGTCGATTTCACCTTCATCTCCACCGCAGGCGGCGCCTTCCTCGAATGGATGGAAGGCAAGCCGCTGCCGGGCGTGGACGCGCTGAAGATCTAGGCGCAGGCGATTGGCGCCAGCCGCCGGAGCAGACTAGTCTCGTTTGTGTCCGCATGAGCTTTCTTGCCGGCGCGGAGGGCTCGGGGTTGGCAAAGCCGCACATCATCCGCATGCGGGGCTGGCGCAACTGGGCTGGCATTGCCATCGGTGGCCTGGCGGCTGCGGCGTCGATCGGTGGCGGTATCGCCGGCTGGATCTCCGGACGCGATACGCCCACGCTTGTCGCCCTTGCCTGCCTTGCGCTTTGCTTCGGAGGCTTTGCCGGCTACTGCGCACTTCTTCGCCAGCGCTATGCCATCACGCTGCACCCGGACGCCGTCGAGATTGCGATGGTCTTCCGCCACAAGCGTGTTGAAAAAAGAGACATAACCGGCTGGTCCACCGTCGATGACGATAGCTGGGACAGCGTTGTCAAACTGGCGGTGAAGGACGATCGCAGGAGCGTGGATTTACCACTTGGAAGTCTCGACGAGCCCGAGCTGCTCGCGTGGCTGGATCCAATCCCCAACACCGACGAACTCGCCAAGGCCGAGAGCTATGACGCCATCATGGCCGATGACCGGTATGGCGCCTCGCCCGACGCACGTCATACGGCTCTGCTGCGTGAACGCAGCATCGCAAACTGGGCCAGCGTTGGTGTGATCCTGCTGAGCATCTGGATCATGCTCTGGCCAACGCCTCATCTCGCTGCGGTCGGCGTCGGCCTGCTCATTCCGCTGGCAGTCTTCGTTATTGCGATCATGTTGAAGGACCGCTGGGATTTTGCGGGCGCAAGAGGCGGGGACATGCGGCCAAGCCTTGTGCTGGCCTACGTGTTCCCCATCGGCGCACTCACGTTACGATCGCTCGACTATCGCATTGCCGACTACCCGCGCCTCTTCGTCATTGCCGCCGTATTCGCCGCCATCGCCTGGCTGTTGCTCTACCTGCTTCGGCCCTCCACGCGGCAGCTTTCGCTGGGCCATACGGGCCTCGCGCTGATCCTGGCGACTTATGGCTATTCAGCCGCAGCACATCTCAACGTCCAGCTCGACCCGTCACGCGCGCAGACATTCGCGGTGAAGGTCCAGGCGTCCGAAGCAGACGGCAATGACAGCTCCATCACGCTCACCCCCTGGGGCCCTTACACCCAGGCCTACGACGCCAGAGTGTCCGAGGACCTGCAGGCGCGCGCGCCTGCCGGAACAGTGGTCGAGATCAACCTCTATCATGGCCTTATCGGCGCACGCTGGTGGACCATCACGGCACACGCGGCGCCGCCCGCGCATATCGGCAGCACCGCCCCTTTACAGTAACGCCTGACCTGCCATTTCAATCAGCGGACCTGATGTAGAAAGGCGCGCCCATGCCGAACCTGCCCATCGTCTTCATCCCTGGCCTGATGTGCACGGGCCGCATCTACCTGCATCAGGTCGAGCGGATGAGCTGGCGTTATCCCGTCATGCTTGCCCAGCACTGGCATCACCAGACCATGAGCCAGATCGCGAAGAGCATTCTCGATGAAGCGCCGGAGACCTTCGCGCTCGCGGGCACGTCGATGGGTGGCTATGTCGCCTTCGAGATCATGCGCCAGGCGCCGACACGCGTTGAAAAGCTGATCCTGATGAGCACCAGCGCGAAGCCAGACGCGCCCGAACGCAGCGCGGACCGCCTGAAGCAGGTCGCCGCCGCGCGTGAGCACGGCATGCGCCGCGGCACGCTGGCGCTGTATGCCAGCCTCGTGCACCCGGCCCGCCACGAAGACATCCCGCTGCGCAGCATGTTCATCGACATGGCCGAGAGCCTCGGCGCGGAGGCCTTCGCCCGCCAGATCGCCGCCATCATCGGCCGCGCCGACAGCCGCCCCACCCTGTCGGAGATCAAGGTTCCCACCCTGGTTATCGCCGGGGCCGACGACAAACTCATCACCCCGGACAATTCCGACGAGATCGCCGCAGGCATCAAGGGCGCGTGGCTGAAGACGATCGAAAACTGCGGCCATATGGGCATGGTGGAGAAGCCGGAGACCTATCACCGCCTGTTCGCGGAATTTCTCGGTTAGCGAGAGGCAGATTTACCCAAGAATCCGGCGATTTTGACGCGCGCGGCACGCACATTGCCGTGCAGCTGTTGACCGTTTTCCACTGTCCCGCCACAAGGCGGAATACAGGTCTCAGGGGATTTTCGATGGCGCGTATCACGCTCCGGCAACTGCTCGATCACGCGGCCGAGTACAGCTATGGCCTGCCGGCATTCAACATCAACAACATGGAACAAGCCCTCGCGATCATGGAGGCCGCCGACAAGGTGAACGCCCCCGTCATCATGCAGGCTTCGCGCGGCGCGCGCTCCTACGCCAACGACATCGTGCTGAAGCACATCATCGACGCCTGCGCGGAGATGTACCCGCACATCCCGATCTGCATGCACCAGGACCACGGCAACGGCCCGGCCACCTGCGCCACCGCCATCCAGTTCGGCTTCACCTCCGTCATGATGGACGGCTCGCTCAAGGAAGACGCCAAGACGCCCGCCGACTACGCCTACAATGTCGACGTCACGCGCAAGGTCGTCGAGATGGCGCACGCGTGTGGCGTTTCGGTTGAGGGCGAACTCGGTGTGCTTGGCTCGCTGGAAACCGGCATGGGCGAAGCCGAAGACGGCCACGGCGCCGAAGGCGTGCTCGACCATTCGCAGTTGCTGACTGACCCGGATCAGGCCGTCGATTTCGTGCGCGCCACGCAGGTCGACGCGCTCGCCATTGCGATGGGCACCAGCCACGGCGCCTACAAGTTTACGCGCAAGCCGGACGGCGACGTCCTCGCCATGAACGTGATCGAGGAAATCCACCGCCGCCTGCCCAACACGCACCTTGTCATGCACGGCTCTTCGTCCGTGCCGCAGGACCTGCAGGACGAGATCAACAAGTACGGTGGCAAGATGCCTCAAACGTGGGGCGTGCCGGTTGAAGAAATCCAGCGCGGCATTCGCTCGGGCGTCCGCAAGATCAACATCGACACCGACAACCGCATGGCCATCACCGGCGCGATCCGCAAGCTGTTCGCCGAGAAGCCGGGCGAGTTCGATCCGCGCAGCTACCTGAAGCCCGCCAAGGAAGCGATGCGCAAGGTCTGCATCCAGCGCTATCAGGAGTTTGGCTGCGAAGGCATGGCCGGCAAGATCACGCCGATCCCGCTGGCCGCGATGGCCAAGGACTATTCCGCCGGAAAGCTCGATCCGAAGATCGCCGTCACGGCGAAGGCCGCGGAATAGACTTCCACAGCCTGTTAGAAACGAAGCGGCGCGATCCGGTGGATCGCGCCGCTTTCTCGTTTGATGGCCGGAATTGCGGCCTCTTTGTCCTGTGGCTGCATTGTGGGCAAGCCTGTGGAGCCCTAGCCTCGCGCCATGCTCGAGATGCGCCCCAACTGCGAATGCTGTGACAAGGATCTCGATCCCTCCGGGACCGACGCCCGCATCTGCTCCTTCGAGTGCACCTACTGCGCCTCCTGCGCGGACGGCACGCTGAAGGGCAAATGCCCCAACTGCGGCGGGCCACTTGTGCCGCGTCCACCCCGCGCGGCGGACAAGCTGGCGAAATATCCCGCTTCGACCAAGCGCGTGGTAAAGACAGGAGGATGTCCGGCGGGTTGAGGGAGTCATAGATGTCAGGCGTGCTGCGAACGCTGGCCCTGTTGACAGCCTTTGGCTTCAGCGCCTGCCAGACCTCGCCCGTCGCCGACACGGACCTCGATCAGATCGACGACCGCTACGACATCATTCTCCGCTCCGACGTTCCGCTCTGGATGGAGGATGGCACGGATGCCGTTTCTCCGCGCTCGTTCCACGCAGAAGGCGCCTTTGGCTGCCTCATCGCCGTTCCGACCGGCAACTGGAAGCAGACATCCGCGCCGACAGCCTCCGGTTACAAGGATGACCCCGTCTGGTGGCGTGTCCGCTTGGGCGGCGCCATCCATTGCACCGGCGTGTTCGAGAGCGGGACGGCACAGGGAGCCACGGACATTCTCCTGCCAGATGCTGGCTATGTCATCGATCTGGGCCGCGATGACGTCACGGGTCTCGACCTCTATCTCTGGGAGATCGGCGTCCGCACAGGATCTACCTATCTCGTGCTGTCGCGGCGCGAGGGCGATCCGGAAGACCAGTACAATGTCCTCGACCCGTCTTGCGCATATGGCATCGAGCGCAGGGTCGATGGCTCGCTGTCGATCCTTCGCACGGATTACTGCGCTATCCCGGATCAGGCCGCCATGCGCGCCACTGCCCGCGAGGCCGCTTCACGGCCACCGACCGGCCTGATGCAGTATGTCGGCCCGGCGCCGGACGGCACGGACTGACGCTTGCCCCTCCCCGTCCGCAGGCGTACGCCTCGGCCATGTCCGAGCCACGCCGTTGCCGCCTTTACCTCATCACGCCGCCAGAGATCGTGGACATTGCCGCGTTCTCGAAGCAGCTCGATGAAGCGCTGGATGCTGGCGATGTTGCCTCGCTTCAGATCCGCCTGAAATCGCGTGACGGCGTTCCCGCGCCGGACCACCACATCCTCGACCTCGGCCGCCACATCATCCCCCGTGCACAGGAGCGTGGCGTTGCGGTGTTGGTGAATGACCGGCCGGATCTCGCTGTCGAACTTGGCGCCGATGGTGTCCATATCGGCCAGACCGACATGCCCTATGCCAAGGCCCGCAAGCTGGTGGGGCCGGACGCCATTGTCGGCGTCACCTGCCACGACAGCCGCCACCTCGCCATGGAAGCGGGCGAAGCGGGCGCGGACTATGTCGCGTTCGGCGCCTTCCATCCCACGAACACCAAGGACCCCAAGTCGAAGGCCGAGCCTGAATTGCTGACCTGGTGGCAGCAGATGATGGAAATGCCCTGCGTCGCCATCGGGGGCATCACGGTAAACAACGCCCGCCCGCTGGCCGAGGCGGGGGCGGATTTCCTCGCGGTTTCCGCCGGCGTCTGGCGCGCCGAGGGCGGCCCGGGCGCTGCCGTAAGGGCTTTCAACGCCATTTTCGACGATCTGGCGGGCTGACCCGCCGCACCCCGGAGAGACGAGCAAGGCTTGCGCTTTGGCCCTATCCCGTTAGAGGAGGCCGCCTAGCCAAAGGCTGTTTGACATGTCCCGTCCCTCCCCCACCATCACCGTGATGATGGATGCTGCGCGCGCCGCTGGCCGCCGGCTGATCCGCGACTTCGGCGAAGTCGAGAACCTGCAGGTCTCCCGCAAGGGCCCGGCAGACTTCGTCTCGGCCGCCGACCAGAAAGCCGAAGAAATCATCCGCAAGGCGCTCGAGAAATCGCGCCCCGGTTACGGCTTCCTCCTGGAGGAAGGCGGCGAGGTGAAGGGCACGGACAAGACGCACCGCTTCATCATCGATCCGCTCGATGGCACGCTCAACTTCCTGCACGGCATTCCGCACTTCGCGATCTCCATCGGTCTCGAGCGCGAGGGCAAGCTGCGCGCAGGCGTGATCTTTGATCCGATGCGCAACGAGATTTTCTGGGCTGAAGAGGGCCAGGGCGCGTGGATGGAAAACCGCCGCCTGCGCGTCGGCGCCCGCCGCAAGCTGGCGGAAGCCGTCGTCACCACGGGCATCCCGCAACTCGGCGTCAATGGCGGCGAGAAATTCCTCGATGAACTCGCACGTGTCCGCACTGAAGTCGCTGCCGTCCGCCGCTTCGGCTCTGCCGCGCTTGATCTCGCCTGGGTTGCCGCCGGTCGCTTCGACGGTTTCTGGGAACGCGGCCTCTCGCCGTGGGACATCGCAGCGGGCTTCGTGCTGATGCAGGAAGCTGGCGGCATGGTCATCGGTCTCGACAAGGCCGACCCGTTCAAGGGCTCTTTCGTCGCCGCCAACACCAGCCTCGCGCCGAAGCTGGCCGAGACGGTCGAAGGCAAGATCAAGAAGCCTGCCGTGGCCAGCAAGACGATCCTGGTCAAGAAGACCTAGGCGTCACGCTTTCAGCTTTCCGTCCACAACCAGACTTTCATGCACCACCAGCGTGTCGTGATCGCGTCGCACCGGTTTCAGCGGCAATTCGGGCGCGTACTGCACCCAGTGACCGCCCTCGGGCTTCAGCCACACGAAGCCCAGCTTGCGCGAGATTCCGATCACTGGCGTTGAATCCCACGGCGTCTCGAAGTTCGGCGCTAACAGCAGCGCCCCCACTTCGCCCTTCCATAGCCGCGCCGCCCACGTGCCCAGCGACGAGCCCATCACTTCATATCCGCGAAAGCGCTCGACGAGCGCCTGCGTCTGCGGCGAATATTCATGCGCGGGATCGCGCAGCAGCCCGAACGTGTCCTCGATGCCCGCAGGCGCGGACAGCCCCGGCTCCAGTGTCTCGAACGTATCGAGCCGCGTGATGCGATGCACGCGGTTCGACCCCGGCCGATAGCCATAGACCTCATCTGACGAGATATCGCCGATATAGGCCGAGATCACCTCTCCCCCATCCACCAGCGCCACCATGGTCGAGATGCCGTGGCTCTGGCGCCGGATGAAGGCGCGCGTGCCGTCGATGGGATCGACCGTGAAATAAGCTGTAATCGGCGCCACGGGCGGCAATGACAGCGAGTCCTCCTCGCCCAGCACACCGCATCCGGGAAAGCACTCGATGAAGGTGCGCAGGTAAACCTCCTGCGCCGCCTTGTCGGCCGACGTGAACACGTCGTCCATCGTGCCGCCGTAACTCAGCTTGGTGTGCGCCTCGAATGTCTGCCGCTCGGCGCGGATCACGGTTGCCGCGCGCCGCACCGCCTCCTTCAGGATGCGGCCCACGCTGTGGCCATTAAGCAGACCAAGATTGACGACATCGGACATGAGGAACCTCCACGTCCGATATAGGCCCCTACCCCTCGAACGGCCAGAACGCCCGCACTTCGATACGTCCTGCCCGCGCCATCGGGTGCTTCGCGGCGATCTCGATCGCCTCATCCATGCTGGCGCATTCCAGAATGTCGAAGCCGAGGATCACTTCCTTGGCTTCCGCAAACGGCCCGTCCGTCACCATCCGCCGCCCGCCGCGCACCCGCACGGTCCTGGCATCCGCGACAGGCCGCAGCCGGTCGCCCGTAATGCGCTTGCCGCCGCCGTCAACCTCATCCAGCCAGGCCTCGATCTCGCCCTTGGCTTCGGGTCTGGGGTCCGGCTCGCTGTCCGAGCACACAAACATCATGAAACGCATAGGCTTTCCCTCCATGGCCAAAACCCGAGGACGCGCCCGCCCGGCGCCACCCTACGTTTGCGCTGGCCGATTTTTTGGGGCTCGCACGTTCCTGTCATCTGGCCTGTCATCTGGCCTGTCATCTGGCCTGTCATCCGAAAAGGGTGCGTCGCTTCGCTGCGCCGGGCCGCTTGCCCGCCCCTCACAGGCCAACTAGTTCTTCCCCCATGCAACTTGTTCCGCCGCTTCCGCCCCGCTCCATCCTCACGGGAAATCTCGCCCGCGCGCTGATTGCGCTGGCCGTGATCGTCACGCTCGACCAGTTCACCAAATGGCTGGTGGTCGAATACATGAACCTCAAGGAGGTGAAGGCGATCGACTTCATCCCCTTCCTGAACTTCCGCATGGCGTGGAATGCCGGCGTCAATTTCGGCCTGATGTCGTCCGACACGGAGACCGGCCGCTGGTTGCTGATTGCCTTCACGGGAACGATCTCCGCCGCCCTCATCGTCTCGGCCATGTGGAGCCGCCGCCCGCTCAGCGCGCTTGGCCTTGGCATCGCGGCCGGCGGCGCCATCGGCAACCTGATCGACCGCTTCACCTATGGCGCGGTGGCCGACTTCATCAACATGTCGGGCTTCGGGATCCGCAATCCGTGGTCGTTCAACGTCGCCGACATCGCGATCTTTGCCGGCTTCGGCCTGCTGTTCTGGCCGGCGCCGAAACCGAAAGCCGATCCGCAGGCGATGGCCTGATGTCACCGCCGCTGCATCCTGCGCTGCGAGACTGGTCGGAAGAAGTTGGCAAACACGCGCTCGAGCGCTTGCGAAAAATGGAATCCGATCTGAATGAACAGGCTAGTGATCTGACAACGCGACTTCATCATTACTCAAACGATGCCTTCCCGTTCAGGGCCAGCTTGTCTGTGTTCCGCCACGCACAAGGCGATGAAGTTGCAATCGGTGTGGACGCATGGCTAGGCGTAAACCAAATAAAACTATCGTCGGACATATGCCTCAGCGACGGCGCTATCGTCGCCGACGGACCTTCACTCGAAACGAGCACGCTAGAGACGCCCGATCAGGCGAAAACCGCAGAATGGCTTCGACAATTCGAGGCATTTCTCGATGCGCACCAAGATAGGATTGTCGCCTTGGGCCTGGCCCTGATCTGAGGCTCAAGCGCTCGTGAACTGCATCTCCGCAAGGTTCGCATAGAGCCCGCCCGCGCGGACAAGGCTCTCATGGTCGCCCTGCTCCACCACGCGGCCATGGTCGAACACGACAATCCGGTTGGCCTTGCGCACGGTGGCGAGACGGTGCGCGATCACCAGCGTGGTGCGACCTTGGCTGGCCTGATCCAGCGCCTTCTGCACCAGCCGCTCATTGGCCGCGTCCAGCGCTGACGTCGCCTCGTCCAGCAACATCACCGGCGCGCCACGCACCAGCGCCCGCGCGATCGCGATGCGCTGCCGCTCACCACCCGAGAGCTGCCGCCCCTTGGCGCCGACTTCCGCCGACAGTCCGCCACGCGGCTCGAGGAAAGCGAACGCCTCTGCCCGCGCCAGCGCCTCGCGCACCTCGTCATCGCTTGCATCTGTCCGCCCGAAACGGACGTTGCCGGCCGCATCGCCCGAGAAGATCGGCGCTTCCTGCGGCACATAGGCAAAGCGCGCACGCCATTCGCCCGGATCAGCGTCGCGCGCATCCAGCCCGTCGAGCGTCACCAGACCCGTCTGCGGATCGAAGAAGCGCAGCAGCATGCGGAACACGGTCGACTTGCCCGCGCCCGAAGGCCCGACCAGCGCCACGAGTTCACCGGGCTTCGCCTCGAACGACACATCCTTCAGCGATGGCCCCTGCGCCTCAGGGTAAGCAAACGACACGTTGTCCAGCTTCACATGGCCGGAAACCTTCGCCGGCATCGGCTTGGGGCTCGGCGGCGCGGCGATGTCGGGCCGCTGGTCGAGAATCTCGACCGCACGTTGCGCCGCGCCCGAGGCGCGCATCGCATCGCCCATCACCTCGGCCACGGTCGCAAAGCCGCCGACGCCGAACATCGCCAACAGCACGAACTGCATGAATGCGCCGACCGTCATGGCGCCGGATTGCACTTCCAGCGCGCCGATCCAGACGACGCCGGTGACGCCCGCAAACATCAGCGCGATGATGATGCCCGTCAGCCACGCCCGCGCGCCGATCCGCGCCAGCGCCGCCTTGAACGCCAGCTCGATGGCGGAGCGGAAACGCCCTTCGCGTTCCTTCTCCATGCCATAGGCCTGCACCAGGTCGATCGCATCGATGGTTTCGGTCGCTTCCGCAGCTGCATCCGCGATCCGGTCCTGCGCGTTGACCGACAGTTTCCGCACGCGCCGGCCCATCGAGAGGATCGGCAGGATCAGCACCGGCGCCAGGATGAAAAGAATGCCCGTCAGCTTCCACGACGTGATGAACATCAGCACCAGCGCGCCGACCGACGTCACGAAGGAACGCACCGCCATCGAGAAGGTCGATCCGAAGAACGTCTCGATCAGCGTCACATCGGCGGTCAGGCGCGAGACCGCCTCCCCCGTCTTGAGCTTCGAGAAGTACGCCGGCGAGAGCGACATCAGGCGCGCATAGACATCCCCGCGCAGGTCCGCCGCCAGCCGCTCGCCAAAGCGCGAGAAGAAGTAGAACCGCACCGCCGAGGCGACGCCCAGCACCAGCGCGATGGCGATCATCGCCATGAAGCCGGTGTTGATCAGCGCCGGGTCGAAACTCTGGAACGCGTTATTGCCCAGCCACTGCACCGGGAAGGTGATGGCGAGGTTCAGCGCCGCTGCGATGAACAGGAACAGGATCCCCATGGTCGCCGTCGTCCGCTGCCGCGCGATATAGGGCGACAACCGCATCAGCGGCCGCAGCGAGCGCGACTTGCCCCGCTCCGGCCCGCCCTCGCTCCAGCGCTGCGCGCCTGCGGTCCGGTCAAACCCTGCATTTCCCGCCGAGGAGGCCTGGCCGGACTGGCTGTTTCCGTCGCTCATGTCCTGCCCAAAGCCCTGATTCCAGAGGTTTCACCTGCGCTGCTTGCCAGCGCCTGCCTCATCGGGTATGAGCCCCGCTCCCGAATTCAGCAAGGCTCCCGGCGTTAACGCTTTTGGGACCCTCGCGCAGACGCCAGAGACGTCCGATGAAAAAAGAAGGCCACCCCGATTATCACTTCGTCGAAGTCGTCATGACCGACGGCACGCGTTACAAGACGCGCTCGACAGCTGGCAAGGAAGGCCACGTCATCGCGCTCGACATCGACCCGCGTACGCACCCGGCCTGGACCGGCGGCGCGAGCGTCTCGCTGGATCGCGGCGGCCGCCTGTCGCGCTTCAAGGACAAGTTCAAGGGCTTCGTGAAGTCGTAAGCTTCACCTCTGACCGAATACCGCGAGGGCCCGCCGGAAACGGCGGGCCTTCTGCTTTTCAGGCTGCTTCGCTCCGCGCGATCCCCCACGCAGCAACCGCCAGCGCCAGCGCGCCGCCAACGCCCGCCCACAATCCGGCAAGGCCCGCCACCGGCCAGACCATCGCGCCAGCAACTGCGCCACTCACCAGCCCCAGCCACAGCAGCAGGTACGGAGCCCACGCCAGCTTCGGCCCGCCGAGCATCGCGCCCGCCAGCCTCTGTCCCAGCTTCACCAGCGTGCCCGTCATATAGGTCAGCCCGATCGACACCTCGCCATCGCGCTCGAACGTGGTGTTCTCCGCACCCATCGCCGCCGCCGCGAACATCATCGCGACGTGGACATCGACCGCATTCAACAGGGCCGCACTCGCCAGCAATCCCGCCACCAGAACGAGAACCGCGGGCCGCCGCATCGGCTTCAGCCATGCGCCCAGCAGCGTGCCCAGCATCACGCCAACCACAAAGCTGGCGATCAAGCGCCCCGCAACCAGCGCCTCTGGCGGCAGCCCGGCAAGGCCTACGGCCAGCCGTGTCGAATTCCCGCTCATGAAAGACACGAAGAACCCGCCAAGGCTCAGGAAGCCGATGGCGTCGACATAACCGGCCAGCACGGCCGCGCCGATGGCCACGGCAATGTCACGCTTGCGATGACGCAGCACGTCCGGCCCTCCCAGCTGCCTGTGCGCGTATTCCGCACGGCAGGCAGGCGCATGTCCACCAGGATGGCGGCCAGCATTCAGGCGAGGATGTTGGAGAACAGCCTAGCGGCGCCAGACCGACAGCGGGTCGAAGGCGCCGCCCTCGGCCGCCTGACGCAGGCGATCGATCTGCTTCATCACCGGGTTTTCGGCCGGCTGCGGCGTTTCCGAATACAGCGTCGCATCGAAGCGCCAGACACGCTCGTAGAGCGCGCGCGAGCGGTCCACCAGCGTCATCAGGTGCGCCGGCATCACGCTGCGATCCACCGGGTGCGGGTCGCCGGGCTTGGACAGGCGGTATTTCTCGTCGCCCGCCTCTTCGACCTTCATGTCCTTCTCGCGCACGGCGCGCTGCACCACCAGCCACGAGGCGGCCTGCATCAGGCGCGTGGTGACTTCCATGCTCTCGGCAGCGTAAACCAACGCGAGTTCACGATTAAGCTTGCGGGAATCCACGCGGCCAGGGCCGTCCAGATAGCTCGCGGCCTCCTCAACGAGGGACATGCCCTCCTTGAACAGGCGATCGAACATCTCCGATCCCGCGAACTCGGTGACACGTTCTTTCCAATGATCGCGCGTCGGATCGGTGGAATGCATGGCGTCGCGCATCAGTCCCTCAAATCAACTCTGTCCCGGCGGCAGTTTCGGCTTCAGTCCTTGCTCAAGCCTTGATTGCAGCGGGCCTCTTGTTCACCGGTGTCAACGCAAGTCCCTTGCCGCTGGTCGCCTGTCAGGGAACTTTGGCAATTCCATCAGGTTGGCGTCAGAAATCTACCAGATAGCCATCAGCTTGGCATCAGCTCCGTCAGGACTTGAAAAACGCCGCTTCCGCCGCTTTCCGGGTCGCTTCCTTCTTCTGGATCATCGCTTCACAGGCGGCAATGTCGCCTTTCAGCGTCTCGATCCGCTCTTTCAGTTCCTGGATCGACATGTCGTCCAGACCGCGTTTTACAACCCTGATTGGCTCTTCGTCGAACGTCATGGCCATGCCTCCCACCGGCCTTGTCTGCCGGGTCTGACTGTTTCGCCCCCACCCCTGCCTTGACCACGTGGGGGCCACGCGCCCATGTCCACGCTCAAGTCAGCTTGCCTTCCCTTCATGATTAAAGCGCGGGACGCCCGAAATGTCCAAACCGATGATGACAGCCGTGCAATCTGTCGTTGGCGAGCCACTTCGCCTGCACGAAATCGGGAAACCCTCGCCCGGCCCGTCGCAGGTTCTCATCCGTGTTCACGCGGCGGGCGTAAACCGTCCCGACCTTATCCAGCGCGCCGGATTGTATCCACCGCCGCCGGGCGCGCCTTCAACACTGGGCCTCGAAGTGGCCGGTGAAATTGAAGCGGTCGGCGACAGCGTGACGCGATGGAAGGCTGGCGATCGCGTCTGCGCGCTCGTGCCCGGCGGCGGTTATGCGGAGTATGCAATCGCGCATGAAGGCTCGTGCATGCCGCTGCCCGCACCGCTCACTTATGTCGAAGCCGCAGGCCTTCCCGAGACTGTGCTGACAGTCTGGAACAACGTCTTTCACATGGCGCAACTGAAGCCGAACGAGACGCTGCTGATCCATGGCGGCGCCAGCGGCATCGGCACGACGGCTATCCAGCTCGCGACCAACTGGGGCGCCAAAGTGTATGCAACAGCAGGCACAGACGAGAAGTGCCGGCTCTGCGAAACGCTCGGCGCGAAACGGGGCATCAACTACCGGACGGAAGATTTCGAGACGGTGCTGCGTGAGGCCGGCGGCGTCGATGTCGTGCTCGACATGGTCGGCAAACCCTATTTCGAGAAGAACCTGTCGATCCTCAACGACCTCGGCCGCCTCACCTACATCGCCTTCCTGCAGGGCTCGCGCATCGAGGGAGATTTCACGCGCCTGATGCTGAAGCGGATCTCCGTCTCCGGCTCCACACTGCGCATCCGCACCGACGCCCACAAGGCGATGCTGGCCGAGGGTGTCGTGAAAAACGTCTGGCCGTGGATCGCCGCAGGCAAGTTCCGGCCCCAGGTTTCGGGTGTTTTCCCCCTCGCCGAGGCCGAGGCCGCGCACGCCCAGATGGGCGCTGCCGACCATGCCGGGAAAATAATTCTGCAGGTGGTCGCCTAATCCCTTGATTCCGGGGGGATGGGGCTCGCCGGAACTGGGTCGATTCAGGTTCACATTTCTGAAAACCTGAATTATATCAGCGACGCTCAGGACTACTCTCCATTCTCGACCATTCCGAGAAACCCGGCCCTAAGCGCCGGGTTTTTGCTTTTTCAGGACTAACGAGGCGCCCATGGCCAAAATCCTCATGCCCAAAGCGACAGCCGTCTGGCTGATCGACAACACCACGCTGACCTTCGAACAGATCGCCGAATTCTGCGAACTGCACCCGCTCGAGGTGAAGGGCATCGCCGATGGCGAGGTCGCCGAGAACATGCGCGGCGCCGATCCGGTCGCCTCGGGCGAGTTCACCCGCGAAGAGATCCAGAAGGGCGAGGACGACAAGGCCTATCGCCTCAACCAGCCGGCGCCGAAATACACCGAGGTCCCGCAGCCCAAGAAGAAGGGCGCGCGCTTCACCCCGGTGTCGCGCCGCAAGGACCGTCCGGACGCGATCGCCTGGTTCCTCAAGCACCACCCGGAAGTCACCGACGCGCAGATCTCGAAGCTGATCGGCACGACCAAGTCGACCATCGAATCCGTGCGCTCGCGCCAGCACTGGAATGCGACCAACCTCAAGCCGGTCGACCCGGTGACGCTGGGCCTCGTCTCGCAGATCGAGCTCGACGCCGTCATCTCGAAAGCCGCCGCCAAGCGCGCCACGGCCCGCGACGAGAAGGAAGCCCGTCTCGCCGGCCCGACGCTGCGCAAGGTCGTGACGCCGGCCCCGGCTGATCCGGCCGAAACCACGGCAGACGGTGAAGAGCCCAAGCGCGAGAACATCACCGCCGAACAGCTCTTCGCCAACTTCGGCAAGAAAACCGGCTCGGACGCGGAATAACGCAGCGGATGGAACAGCCTGCCGCCACGGATGATGCGAAGGCACTTCCGCGGCGGCCCGCCCTTCACGTCTTTGGCGTCTTTCTGTTGCTTGGGCTGACGTCCTTCGGCGGCCCGGTCGCCCATCTCGCTTATTTCCGTGAAGCCTTTGTCGTGCGCCGACGCTGGCTCAGCGAGACCGCTTATGCGGACCTCGTCGCGATGTGCCAGATATTGCCGGGTCCGGCTTCCAGCCAGGTGGGTTTTGCAATTGGCCTGCGAACGGCCGGGCTTGCCGGCGCACTGGCCGCCTTTCTCGGTTTCACATTTCCCTCCTGCCTGCTGATGATCGCGGCAGCGGGCAGCCTTGACCTGCTCCCCGATAGCATCGCGCGACCGCTATTCCATGGTCTCGCGCTTGTCGCTGTGCCGGTTGTCGCCCACGCAGTGGCTGGCATGGCCATGCGCCTTTGCGATCGACCCGTTACCGCCGCAATCGGGCTCGCCGCCTGCGCCATCATGACAGCCTTCAGTCTGCCCTGGCTGCAACCGGCCATCATTCTCCTTGGCGGCTGCACCGGGCTGTCATTCATCAGCGGCAAGATCAACGCGCCCGCTCCCTCGCCCGTAATCATCTCCCGACGTGCCGCCATGGCCAGCCTGGCAGTCTTCATCACGCTTCTGGCAGCACTGCCTATCTCCGCGTCGATGACGCAGGCCCCAACGCTCATTCTGGCGGATGGCTTCTACCGGTCAGGCGCGATGGTCTTTGGCGGCGGTCACGTGATCCTGCCCCTGCTCGAGACCGAAACCGTCGGGCGTGGCTGGATAAGCGCGGACGTCTTCCTTGCAGGCTACGGCGCTGCGCAGGCCTTGCCCGGACCGTTGACGGCTTTTGCCACCTATCTCGGAGCGGCATCCAGCACCGGCCTGCCGCCACTTGTCGCCAGCCTGACGGCGACGGCAGCAATCTTCGCCCCGGGTTTTCTTCTGGTGCTGGGCGTACTGCCCTTCTGGAGCGCTTTGGCGGAACGACGCTGGATGGCAAGTCTCGCGGCTGGCGCCTCCGCTGCCGTGGTCGGCGTTCTGGCTGCGGCCCTTTGGCGCCCGGTGATCACATCCGCCATCCTCTCACCTGCTGACGCCCTGATCGCAGCGGCAGGGCTTGCCGCCCTGTTTGCCCGCGCACCTGTGTGGCTCGTCGTCGCTGGCGTCGCCGCGATTGGTTACGCCTCGACCGGTTAAGCCGGCCCGGCATCGCCCGCGCGGGATCCCGCGCTAGTCTGCGTAAGCACCGGCTCTGCTTCCGCTGGCAGCGGCCCTCCGGCCAGCCGCTCGATGGCTTGTAGCCGGTCATGCGCGCGATGCAGCGTGATCAGCATGTCGGCGAGCATGCGCAGCGCCAGCCAGATACCGAACGGCACCGCGATCCCGGCGGCCAGTTGCATCGCGGCGGCGGGGTATTTCCCGTTCGTCACGCTGGCGACCGCGATAATCAGCATCACGGCGGAACTCAGCGCCAGGAACGCGCCCGCCAGCCCCAGCGCCGATCGCAACAGCGCCGGCGACATGGACTTCTCATTCTCCCACAGGCCACGCATCAGCTGTCCCTCGTCCGCCTTCGCCTGCCCCCAGACATCCAGCCCGTCACGGGCCAGACTTCGCAGGGTTACAGCGAAGGTCAACGACAAGTTGGTTGCGCGGTCGCGATGAGCGCCCGCTGACGCCACGGATTTTAAGGGGAGTAAGGCGCGCCTAGTTGGTGCGCAGCTGGGCGATCTCGTCTTTTATTCGAAGTTTCTTCCGCTTGAGTTCGTGAATGCGCACGTCGTCGCCGGCCGGGTGTTTCATCTCGGCTGCAATTGCCACGTCGAGACGCTTGTGACGCTCACTCAACTCTTTGATGCGTGCTTCCAGGCTCATTGAGAGGTCTCTCCTTGTCTTTGGCCCCGGGCATTTCCGCAGAGGGAAACGCCGCAGGCGGACCAACCTCGACCGCGAGCGGACGGGCTGCGTCCGCTACGGCCTCGAGGAGGGAATTCGAGGAGACCGATGCGGCTCGCTACCAGCCGCAGAGGGGAGTGAAACATGAAGAATTCTGATCGTCACGCCTTGAAAGCGGGAAAATGCATCACGCAAGAAAATTTTTTCGAGGCGCCCTCCAAACGTGCCCAAACGGCCTCTGCGGAAGGCGCCGGTTGTTGCAGCGCACCTTCCCGGAACGCACCGGATTTGCTATGCCGCGAGCCGGCGGGAGGGAGGCCGGGCGCAATTTTCCGGCGTGCCGTTCTCGTATTCCATCGCCTTGAATCGCCTGCAGGATTCCTGACGCGATTCCGGTACGAGCCCAATGACGGGCAATGAGTGGAGGCAGTTGGGTTGAGCGATATCGTTTTCGACCCCACCGACATGGAGGCGATGGTGCAGCAGCTCGAAGAGCTGCGCGCGCGCCACCGCGATCTCGATGCCGCGATCGAGCAACTCAAGTCCGAAGGCGGAGACGACATCCGCATCATGGGCCTCAAGCGCGAGAAGCTTCGCCTCAAGGACCGCATCGCCTGGCTGTCCGCGAAAGTGACGCCCGATATCATCGCCTGACGTCGTCATCGCCTGAAGTCATCATCGCGTGACGTGCTCACGTGCATCTCCGGCAACCTTCATCACCACGCGCCTAACGCGCCGGTGAGACTACCCGTGCGGGATGAGCAATTCGCGCAACGTCACTCGCTCAAAAAGCGAACCTCGCCGCATCACGCGCAGGCGCTGCGTGACAGTTTTGCATCGAAATCGCACAAAGCGCCGTATACGCACAAGTCCCGGGCGAGCGAGCAAGACTCGTAAGGACTGTTCGGTTGATGTGCCCTCCAGATTTTCAACCGGGAGCGCTCTCCATGTTCCACCGCAAATTCTCTGCCCGATCCTTTGCCGCCACGTTGATGGCCGCGGCCTCCGCCACGGCCCTGCTCGCGGCCCCTGCCTTCGCGCAGGAGCCGACCGACGATGCACGCCTCAGCACCGTCATCATCACCGCCAACCAGCGTGAAGAGAACCTGCAGGACGTGCCGGTCTCCGCCGCAGCGCTGCCGGCCGAGCAGATTGAAGCGATCTTCTCCGCCGGCGAAGACGTGCTCGCCCTCGCCGCCCGCGTCCCGGCGCTCTACGCTGAAAGCTCCAACGGTCGTGTCGCCCCGCGCTTCTACATCCGCGGTCTCGGCAACACCGACTTCGACCTTGCCGCCTCGCAGCCCGTCTCGATCATCATGGACGACGTCGTGATGGAGAACGTGGTCCTCAAGTCCACGCCGATCTTCGACGTTGATCGCGTCGAGGTCTATCGCGGCCCGCAAGGCACGCTGTTCGGCCGCAACACCACCGCCGGCATCGTGCGCTTCACCTCGGTGAAGCCGAGCGAGGAGTTCTCCTACCGCGCCAACGCCTCCTACGGCGAATACGGCTCAACCACGTTCGACGGCGCCGTCGGCGGCGGCATCGCTCCCGGCGTTTCGGCGCGCGCCTCCGTGCTCGTCCAGCATCGCGACGACTGGATCACCAACTCCTTCGACAACACGAAAATGGGCGGCTTCGATGAAGTCGCCGGCCGCGTCCAGCTCGCCTACCAGCCCGATGACAAGCTCGACGTGCTGCTCAATGTGCACGCCCGCGACCTCGACGGCACCGCCGCCGTCTTCCGCGCCAACGTCATCACGCCGGGCACGAACGGCCTCAACAGCAACTACGTCCGCGACCGCGTGCGCTTCAACCAGGGCGGCGGCAACCCGCAGAACTATTCCGGGTTCGGCGCCTCGGCGAAGGTCGGCTATGATTTCGGCGACGTGAAACTCACCTCGATCACCGCCTATGAGTCGACCAGCGGCTCCAGCCGCGGCGACATCGACGGCGGCGTCGCCGGCTCCGGCCCGGGCTTCATCCCGTTCGACTCGGACACGCGCGACTCGATCGACGATCTCGATCAGACCACGCAGGAATTCCGCCTCGCCAGCGACACGGGCGGCGCGCTCTCCTGGCAGGTCGGCGCGTACTACTTCGACTCTGAGTTTACCGTCACCACGGTCGGTCCGTTCGGCTTCCCGCCGTCGACCACGCTGACGCACGGCAACCAGTCCTGGGCTGTCTTCGGCCAGGCCTCCTACGCCGTCTCCGACGCCCTCACCGTCACCGGCGGCGTGCGCTACACGGAAGACGACAAGGACCTCACGGTCGCCGCCGCTCCGGCCAACAACCGCTCGATCACGGATGACCATGTCAGCTGGGATCTGTCGGCCATGTACGCCCTGAACGACGACATCTCGGTCTACGCCCGCGTCGCCGATGGCTTCCGTGGCCCGTCGATCCAGGGCCGCGATGTTGCCTTCTTCAATCCGCCATCGGTCGCCCGGTCCGAAACGGTCATGTCCTACGAGGCCGGCTTCAAATCGACCCTGTTCGACACCCTGCGCCTCAACGCGGCCGTGTTCACCTACGAAGTCTCCGACATCCAGCTCACGGCTGTGGGCGGCGGCGGAAACCTCGTGCAGCTGGTCAACGCCGACACCGGCAAGGCCACGGGCTTCGAGGTCGACGCCGAATGGGCGCCGATCGACAACCTCGTGCTCACCGCCGGCTACTCCTACGTTGACAGCGAGATCCAGGACAGCGCGCTGGCCGTCGGCATCTGCGCCCAGTGCACCGTCACCGACCCGACCGTCGTGATCCTCGGCAACACCCGCGCCCTCGTGAACGGCAACCCGTTCCCGAACGCGCCGGAATCGATCGCCAACTTCACAGCCCGTTACGCCGCACCGATCGACTCGACCTCGGAAATGTTCGTCTACACCGACTGGTCCTACCAGGGCGCGACGAACCTCTTCCTCTATGAGTCGACCGAATTCCAGACCGACGACCAGTTCGAAGGCGGCCTCAAGGCTGGCTGGACCAAGCTCGACGGCTCACTCGAAGTCGCTGTCTTCGCCCGCAACATCACGGACGAACACAACATCAAGGGTGCGATCGACTTCAACAACAACACGGCCTTCGTGAACGACCCACGCGTCTGGGGCGTCTCGGTCAAGATCGCCAACTAAGCCTCAGCGCCAACGCGCCGAAGAAGGCCGCTCCGGAAACGGGGCGGCCTTTTGCTTTCGGGTGTTGAGATGCCGGAAGCCCGCGCTTCACACTATCCGCGTCGACGCCACCTCATGAATCTCCACACCCGTCGACTCGCTCGCCAGACGCCGCATCGTGACAACCACCTCCCGGCTGTACGGCTTGGCGAAGTGCTCCTGCACCGCCGCCATGTCACGCCAGCGCTCCACGAACACGAACGTCCCCGGCGCCATCACGTCCTCCGCAAAGCCATGGCTGATGCATCCCGGCTCCAGCCGCGACAGCGTCACATGATGCGTCACCGCCGCGATGAACTCCGCACGGTTCGCCTCGGGTATCACCACCGTCCCCGTGATCAGGATCATGCCTGTTTTCCTTCCACTTTAAGCCCGCCCGAAAAGCCGCTTGACGAATTAGAGTTTTTGCTCTAATCAAGACTAGAGCAATTACTCTACTTCGTGGGCTAGCCTTATGAGCAACACCAAAGCCGATCCCAAGCCCGACACCAAGGCCCGCATCCTCGATGCGGCCCTCGCCCTCTTCAATGAGCGCGGCTCCGCCAACGTCACCACCAACCACATCGCCGAGGCGCTGGGGATGAGCCCCGGCAATCTCTACTACCATTTCCGCAACAAGGCCGAGATCGTGCGCGGCCTGTTCGCGCGCATCATGGCGGCGTGGGCTGACAACTACGCTCTGCCTACCGGCAAATCTCCCACCTTCAAGTCGATGGATTCCATGGCCGCCGGCAATTTCGACATCCAGTGGCAATACCGCTTCTTCTTCCGCGACCTCACCATGCTGCTCGCCGCGGACGAAGACCTTGCCGGCCAGTACCGCACCAATCGCGAGACCGGCATGGCCAATACCAACGCCCTGCTGCGCCATTTCATCGACGCCGGCCTGATGGCCTCCACCGACAAGCGCACGCTCGACGAGATCACCCAGCTCCTCTGGCTGGTCGGGGATTTCTGGCTCGTCTTCCGCGATGCGGGTGGCGAGGAGATCGTGCCGGCCGACATGGACCAGGGCGTTCGCCTCTTCCGCCGCATCCTCGCCCCTCACATCCTCTCCCCTCGTACTTCCAAGGACAAATCGAAATGACCGCCGCACGCGGCGCCGCCGGCGCCCTTCTCATCGCCGTTCCCCTCGTCTTCACCGCCGGCTTCACCGGCCTGCAGATGACGTTCGAGTATCCCGATATCCTGCGCCACCCTGCCGGCGAAGTTCTCACGCGCTTCGCACATGCCGGCGCTGATCTTCACGTCTACTGGTACGCCATGATGGCCGCCGCCATCGGCCTCATCCCGGCCAGCATCGCGACGGGCCTCCATCTCTGGAAACGCGACAGCCTCCTCGCCGGCCTCTCCATCGGCTTCGGCGTGCTCGCCGGCCTCGTCCAGGCGCTCGGCCTCATCCGCTGGGTGATGCTCGTGCCGGTCCTCGCCGCGAACTACACCGCCCCCAGCGCGACGGAGATCGACAAGGCGATGGCCGTCTCTCTCTTCGACGCGACAAACGCCTATCTCGGCGTCGGCGTCGGCGAACATCTCGGCTATCTCTTCACCGGAGTATGGACGCTGCTGGTCTCCGCGCTCCTCTTCGGCCAACAGCGCATCCTCGCCGTCACCGGCATGGCCCTCAGCTTCACCGTGATGGCCGGCATGCTCGAGCCCTTCGGCGTCCCCTACACCGCGGACATCAACGCCATCGGCTTCTCGCTCTGGGCCCTCTGGGCGCTCGTCCTCGGCGTCATGATGCTGGTGCGCGGCCGCACGGCGACTTCGGTCCACGCGCAACCCGCCTGAACACGCCTCTCCAAACGGGCCAAAGAAAAACGCCGCTCCCGTGAGGGAGCGGCGTCTCTGGTCTCATCAGCCTGTGGGGAGGCCGACGGGATCGATTGATTAGGACGGCCAGTCCTTACGACGACTGAGCCGGGGTCTTCGGCGCGGTCGGCTGCGGCTCAACCGGAGCAGCGATGTCGGTCGCGACCGGGGCTGGCCCCGTGGTGCAGCAACGGATCTGCATCTCGAGGACCTTGTCGTTGAAGCGGCAGCCTTCGTCGTTGATCTCACGCAGGATCGACGGCGCGCCGGCGCTGTAGGTGAAGCGCGTCTGGACGCACGACTGCACCTTGTAGCCTTCGCCGCACGAGCCGGCCTTGGCCTTCTGCACGGTCTTGGTCGTGCAGTTGAACGCAGCCTGCGTCGCGACCATGGTCTTGGCCTCGTTCGCAGCGGTCATCGCAGCATCAGCCGAAGCTTGGGCGCCATTGGCGCGGGCGAGCGCGTTATCAGCGATCGTGCGAGCCTGGGCGAGGCTCATGTTCGTTTGCGACAGCGCCTGCTTCTGACCGTCGATCTCGACGTTGATCTTGCAGATGTCGGTGTTCGTCTTGTCGGCTTGTGCGCAGTATTGCGCGACCGTCATGTTCTCGGGAATCTGTTGGCACGCAGCAGCAGACGTCGCCATGGCGGCGATCGCCACGATCATTTTAAAGTTCATTGAGTAACCTCCATCACCTGAGCGGGAACATGACGCGCGCGCGCATCGCGGCAAGTGAAATGACAGCAAACCTTCACGCATTCCGAGGGTTGCCGCGCTGGCGGCTCGCGTCGAAGGAGACGCTTGTTCCGCCTCTCTGATTACCTTCAGTTCATGCGTGTACGGAGGCTTCTGATTCAATTGCGAATCCCACGTTGCACTTTCGTCATGCTCTGCGAGCCTTCACGACGACGTATTTTATCGTAAACGCGCGCGGCTTTCGTCTCTCCACAAGTACCGGCGCGTTTCCGCATCCGCACGCGCGGGCCGCCGCTTCACGAAGGCGAGAATGTTGTCGCGAGACGTGTCAGCACGCCCGCATTCGCCGCTTCTGCGACGGTTTGCGACAGCGATGAACCCAATCCAACAGGCCGACTCCCGTCTGTTCACCCGCCCAGGCGTTTACTTGTCACACACCACGCAGCGCTCCCCTCGCTGCGGATACGACAAGGAGACTGAGTCATGAAACGCCTCGCCCTCATCACTGCCGCCTTCCTCACGGCTGCCGCCCCGCTCGCCGCGGCGCCCGCCTTCGCCGACCAGCGCGGCGGGTACGAGCGTAACGACCGCTATGAGCGCAACGACCGGAACGACCGGAACGACCGCTACGATAACCGCGACAACCATCGCAACGATCGCCGCGTCGTCGTCGTGAAGAAGCAGGTCTGGCACCGTGGCGACCGCATCCGGTACGACAACCGTCGCTTCCACGAGGTCAACTACCGCGACTACCGCTATAATGCCCCGCCGCGCGGCTACCGCTATGTGCGCGACAACAACAGCGGCGAGATCCTGCTCGCCGCAATCGCAACCGGCGTGATCGCCTCGATCATCCTGGGCAACTGAACGGATAAGGGCATCGGCCCGGCGTAGGCACTGACGCCATGGCCTGAACCACGCGCCGCCCCGGATTACTCCGGGGCGGCGTTTCCGCTATGGTTGACCGCAGCGCCTGCTCCGCCCCCCCTACAGCAAACTCTCCGCACACTCCACCACCGTCTCCACCGCCGGCCGCGTCTTCAGCCCGATCACCTTCCGCGCCTTCTCGGACGAGAACCGGTGGCTCCGCCGGATCAACGGCTTCAGCGTCTTCAGCGCGTGCGAGAAGTTCGCCCCGACACCCACCACCCAGTCCGGCAGCTCCTTCGTCGGCACCTTATCGCCCTTCGCGCCAAGCTTGGCCTTCACCGCCGCCGCGATGTCCTTCATCCACATGAAGTCCCCGCTCACGATCAGGCGTTGACCCGCCGCTCCCGGCGCCGTCATCGCATCGACATGCGCCACCGCGAGATCGCGCACGTCGATGATGTTCAGCCCCACATTCGGCACGCGCGGCAGGCGCCCGTCGATCAGCCGCTGTATGAACTGCACCGAGCCCAGCCCGTCCATCGTCAGCACCGGCCCGAACACGCCACTCGGCAGGAGCGTGACGAACTCCGTGCCCCGCCCTTCAGCGCTCGTCATGAACTCCCACGACGCCCTCTCCGACAGAGTCTTCGACAGGCGATAGTGATCTTGCCTCTGAGCCACCGGATCGCTCCACGTGGTCTCGTCGCTCACCGTATTGACGCCCAGCTTGGTGGGCGTTGCCGCGCCACAACTCGACGTCATCACCACACGTTTCACGCCCGCCTTCGCCGCCGCGCGCAACACACGCAACGCCCCCTCCCGCGCCGGCCGCACAAAATCATCCGCATCCTTCGTCTGCGCCGCGCCGATGGGAGAGGCGACATGGAGCACATACGCGCAGCCTGCGACGGCCTTGTCCCAGTTGTCATCCTTCAGCAGGTCCGCATGCACGAACGACAGCCGCGCGCCCGGATCGATCTGCGTCGTCACCGCCGCGCGCACGCTCGCTTCCTTCGCCGCGCTGCGCACCGTGGTCCGCACATCATAGCCGCGCTTCAGCAGCTCAACGATGCACCAGCCCGCCACATAGCCCGTGCCGCCCGTCACCAGAACCGTGTTCGCCATCGTGCAATCCTTTGTCCGTCGGGCCTTGTCGATCTATGTCTACGACCGTATACATACGAACGCAAGACAAGTCTACAGTCGTATATTTATAGGTTTTCGCCGATGCCCGCCTCCCGCGCGAAGAAAGCCGCCGCCGCGCCGCGCAAACGCGACGCCGCCGTCACCCGCGAGGCGATCCTGAAATCCGCCCGCCGCGCCTTTGCCGCCCACGGCTATGACGGCGCCGGCGTGCGCGAGATCGCGGCCGACGCGGGCGTTACCGCCATGCTGGTCAATCGCTATTTCGGATCGAAAGAGGGCCTGTTCGCAGAAGCCGTGGACGACGCCATGTCCGGCGCCTCGGTGATCCGGAAAGACATGTCGGACCTGGCTTCACTCGGCGATTATCTCGCCGCTGGCGTCCTCGAAACCACCGACCCGGACGCCACACCGCTCGACGGCTCGCTGATGATGGTCCGCACAGGCGGCACCACCAATCCCCGCGTCATCGAGATAGGCCGCAAGCAGATCGAGAAGATGCACCTAAAGACGCTCACCGCCGCCCTCAAGGGCGACAACGCCGCCGAGCGCGCCGCCCTCATCCTGTCGCTGATCGCCGGCGTCCAGATCATGCGCCAGATGATCGGCCTCACGCCGCTCGCAAAGACCTCGCCGGCGGCGCTGCAGAAGCTTCTCGCACCGGTGATCCAGCAGCTGGTGGACGGGAAGTAGCGCCCTACTCCCTGGCCAGCGCCTCGATCGGATCCAGCTTCGACGCGCTCCGCGCCGGCAGGAAGCCGAACGCCACGCCGATCAGTGTCGAGCATGTGAACGCCAGCACGATCGACGCGACCGAGAAGTCGAGCACGAAGCCCGATCCGAACAGCGGGAAGATGAAGCCAAGGCTTAGCGCCAGGCTGACACCCAGCGCCCCGCCGATCATGCACACCAGCACCGCTTCGATCAGGAATTGCTGCATGATGTCGCCCTGCCGCGCGCCCACCGCCATACGCACGCCGATCTCCTTCACCCGCTCGGTCACCGACACCAGCATGATGTTCATCACGCCAATACCGCCTACAATCAGCGAGATCACCGCGATGGAGGCGATCAGCAGCGTCAGCGTTCCCGTCGTCTGCTCGATCGACTGGCGGATCTCGTCGGTATTGTTGAGATAGAAATCCTCCGTGCCGTGCCGCGTCTTCAGCAAGGCGGTGATACCCGCTTGCGCCGCATCCATCGAGGCATTGTCCGCCACCCGCACCGTGATCGAGCGCAGATAGTCCTGCCCCAGCAACCGCCGCAACACGGAGGTGTAAGGCGCATAGACATTGAGGTTCTCCGACCCGAACCCGGTCGAGCTTGCCACGCCAACCACCGTCGCGGGCATCTGCCCCACCAGTATCACCTGCCCCAGCGGGTCTTCGCCATCCGGAAACAGCGTCGACCTGGTGTTGGGATCGATCACGATCTCCTGGCTGATATTGTTGATGCTCTCCGCGCCCAGGAACGCACCCGATTCCAGTTTCATCCCGCGCACGCGGAAATACTGGTCGCCCACGCCATTCGCCGTCGCCGACGCCGACGCCGAGACATTGCCACGCCGCAGAGTCACGCTCGTCGTCACCGTCGGCGTCGCGCTATCGACATAGCTCTGCGCCGCAATCGCCTCCGCATCCGCCACCGTCAGCGTGCGAATGGCCGACGATCGCCTGTCGCCAAACCCCGATCCCGGCCGCACATCGATCGTGTTCGTACCCAGCGCGCTGATATTCTCCAGCACCTGCTTCCGCGACCCCTCGCCCAGCGCGACAACAGACACCACCGCCGCGATCCCGATGATGATGCCCAGCATGGTCAGGAAGGTGCGAAGCTTGTGCGCCCGCATCGCACGCACCGCCATGCGGAACGCCTCGTTGAACCGGTCACGCCAGCTCGCAGCGCCTTGCCGCATCTTGACGGATTTCGGCGCGACATCCGCCGCAATCTCCGCCGTGCCCGGCTTCCGCCGGTCGGCAATGATTGCGCCATCGCTCAGCTCGATGATGCGGTCGGCGTGCTCGGCCACCTTCATGTCGTGCGTCACGATGATGATCGTGCGTCCCTCGGCATTCAGCTGCCGCAGGATGCGCATCACCTCTTCGCCGGTCGTCGTATCCAGCGCGCCCGTCGGCTCGTCCGCCAGGATCACGTCGCCGCCATTTATCAGCGCCCGCGCGATCGACACGCGCTGCTGCTGGCCGCCCGAAAGCTGGTTCGGCGTATGCCCCGCGCGATCCTTGAGGCCCAGCCGCTCCAGAAGCCGTTTCGCCTCCGCTTTCCGCTCGGCCGGATCACGCCCGAGATAGATCGCAGGCGTCTCCACATTGCCTGCCGCCGTCAGGTCGGGCAGCAGGTGATAACGCTGGAAGATAAATCCGAAATGCTCGCGCCGCAGCGCCGCCAGATCATCCGGCGCCATCTCCCGCGTGTCGCGTCCCAGCACCCTGTAGGTCCCGCGCGTCGCGCGGTCGAGGCAGCCCAGAATGTTCATCAGCGTCGACTTGCCGGAGCCCGAAGACCCGACAATCGCCACCATCTCGCCCTTCTCGATGGTGAGGCTGACATCCTTCAGCGCAACGACCACCTCGTCGCCCGCCGGAAACTCCCGGCGCACTTTCTTGAGTTCGATCAGCGGCGGCGTGACCGGCTTTGCCGGACGCTCGAAACGCTCATACGTCGATGAATCAGCGGCTGGCGTCACGGGCGCGGCCCTCCGCCACCGCCCATGCCACGGCGCGATCCGCCGCCCGGCATCAGCGGGTTGCTGTTCTGCTGCCGGTTGCTGCTGCTGGACTGCGTCGCGCCTTCAGCCACAACAACCTTCTCGCCGACCTTCAGGCCTTCCGTCACCTGCGCCGTCACGCTGGTCGACAGGCCCACCTTCACGGCGCGCTGCTCGACCTCGCCATTCTCCTTGACGACTTTCACGGCGTACTCATTGCGCCCCTTGCGCTCGAGCGCCGACGCCGGAACCGTGATCGCATCCTTTGCCGAGGCGAGCACGATGTTCACCTGCGCCGTCATGCCGGTCTTCAGCTTGCCGTCTGCATTGTCGACGTCGAACAGGCCGTTGTAGTAGACCGCGCTCGTGTTGCTGGAAGACGATGAAGACGTCGTGCTCTCGATCGATGTCGGCGCGGGCGCCACGGTGCGCAGCTGCGCATAGTGTTTCGTGCGCGTATCGCCCAGCGTGGTGAAATAGACCTCCTGGCCCTCGGTCACCTTCGGCACGTCGGCTTCGGAGATCTCCGCGCTGACCGTCATCTTGTCGAGCTGCGCCAGCATCACGATGGTGGGCGCGGACTGATTGGCGTTCACCGTCTGGCCCTCTTCCGTGACGATCGCCACGATCGTTCCGTCCATCGGGGCCACGATCTTGGTATAGCCGAGGTTCGTCTCCGCCGTGTTCAGCGAGAGATTGGCCTGCTTGATCTGCGCGCCCGCCGCCGCGAGGCTGGCGCGCGCATTGGCGGGCTGCGCCTGCGCTGAATCAAGATCGGCCTTCGCCGCAGCGCCCGCATCGTAGAGCCGCTTCTGCCGGTCATAATTCAGCTGCGCTTCCGTCAGGCTGGCGCTGGCCGCGGAACGTTGCGCCGTCACGTTGGAGAGGGCGGCCTGCGCATTGCTGACCGAGTTGACCTGCGTGCGCGAGTCGATGTCGGCGATCGGATCGCCCGCCTTCACCGTGTCGCCCAGCTCGACATAGAGCTTCTTCACCTGCCCCGACGCCTGCGCGCCGACATTGATCAGCTTCGCCGGCTCCAACACGCCCGTCGCCAGCACGGTCTGCTCGAGGTCGCCGCGCGTGACCGCCGCCGTCACCATCTGCGTCTTCGGCGCCGCAAACGGATTGAACATCACCGCAGCCGCGATGATCGCCACCACCGCCGCGCCGATCAGCCAGCGATGCTTCTTCACCTGATGACCAAGCGCAGCCACGCCGCTACGCTTCGTTTCGGGCGCGCTCACGCCGCTATCGGCATCGATCAATGTGTGTGTTGTATCGGCGGGCATGGGGGGAGGCCTCGTTTGTCATCTCTCGCTGACCTAGACGCAGAGATGGGGCGCAAATTTCCCCCGCGACGCCCTCTTTCGTATCGATCCGTCCCGTTTCCCGGCTCTCGCGACACGCGGTTACAAATCTCGCATCATCGTGTCTGCAACAGCCTGAACCGCTGTTCACTCAAGCGCGCGGCAACGCGCGTCGCGTCCTCTGGTTCCGGCCACATCGCACGCGACTCCATGAGCGCGACCCGTGCCCCAACGCGGTCATGCCCTGCCCTTTGGGCGCTCAGCGAAAAGATGGTTGGCGAAAGCTTCTGATTTGGCGGCTGTTTCCAGCGGCCTGCTTGCCGTCAATTGACTTCCCCAGAGCCTGCAGCGAACACTTGGGCTCAGCTCGCTCCTGGGGGAGATGGCGATCATGCGCAGACTGGCTCTGGTACTCCTGCTTGCGCTCGCCACGCCCGGCGCCATCGCGCAGCGACAGCAGCAAACGCCCAACCAGCCGCAGGCGCCCACCACGAAGCCCGGGCCTGTTCGCGTGGAACCCAACTGGTCTCAGGTCACCGCGGCGCAACGATCGCAGCAGGTGCAGGGCCTCGACCAGCTCCAGAGCGCCATCAAGCAGCAACAGGCCGGCCAGCGGCCAAGTGATCTGCAGGGCAAGCTCTCCAGCTTCGTCACGCAGGCCGCTGCCGTCAACGCAGCCGTGCTGATCCCGCTGTCTGCCGCGCGGGCCGACACAACCGAGCTCGTCACCGGCAAGACGTTCTACAATTTCTCGGCGAGCTATCCCGGCGGCCAGACCTCCTCCGTGCTGGGCATGTGCTCGGGCACGCGCCTGCCGGATGATCACCCGATCGTGCGCAGCATGCAGGCCGAGACACGCCAGCGCCCCCTGCTGCCGTCCCTTGGCGAGCGCTACCAGATCACCGCCACCGAAACAGGCAACCAGATGACCTTCTCGAAGTTCGGCTGCGCCTACGAGATCGAACTCACATGCACGGCGTCATGCAATGCCGAGCGGGAATTGACCGACATCGCCAGCAACCTGGTGGTGATCAATGCGCGTTGATCGCTCACCCGCGTTACTGATGCTCGGCGCGCTCGCCGCCGGCCTCGCCCTCTCGTCATGCAAAGGCCCCAAGCCCGCCGGCAGCGGCTCCACGCCGCCGCCTCCCGTCTCGACACCCTCATCGCCGCCCAGCCCGCCGACGCCCCCGCCGCCCGCCGGTTTCGCCGGATGCGTCTCCACCGGCAGCGTTGCGTCCAACTTCGCCTGCATGCCCGCGGGCAAGCTCCTCAACGGGCTCACCACCTGGACCGGCACGACCGACAGCACGCTCTGGTTTCCGGGCATGCGCTTTCCGCTGAAGACCGGCCCCGCCTACCTCAACTCGCAAGTCTATCGCTACAAGGGCGGCTATGATTCGAACTGGCTCGGGCCCACCGGCGTCAAGCTCGGCGCCCAGAATGATCCGGGCGGCATCGAACAGTGCGACAGCCGCAACTACAGCTATCCCTGGCAGGACAATTTCTGCGAACAGCGCGCCGGCAGCACGCAGGCCAACCTCTCCTGCCCCGGCCGGACAGGCCACCAGGGCGTCGATATCCGCGGCACACTCTGCAAGACCAATGATGCCGCCAACCAGGTTGTCGCCGTCACGGATGGCCGGATCATCGCCATCGAACCGCACTACACAAAGCTGCTGAGCGCCGACGAGAGCACCTACTTCAACTTCCTGCACATGCACTTCGCCAGCCGCCCCTACACCCAGGCCCAGCTGTCCGCCACACCCGGCGGCATCCCCGTCAGCCGCGGCGCCGTGCTCGGCCGCATCGGCAATATTCAGGCAGGAACAGCCGACGGCACAGTGACTGTGGCCACCACGCGCCACCTCCACTTCGAGATCCGCATGCCGATCGTGAACCCGTCCACCGGCGCGCTCGAAAACGTACCGCTGCCACCCTACACGTCGCTGGTAGACGCGTATCAACGCCTGCAGGCGGGGACGCCGTAGCGGCCCAGCCCTGCAGGTCGCGTGATGCCTACTTCCCGTCGATCAGCTTGCGCGCCAGATACGTGAACTCCAGCGCCGTCCTGCGCGCCGTTTCACGCTGGTTGGCTGCTGCCGAGTGGCCGCCGTCGATGTTCTCGTAGTACAAGAACGGCTTGCCCATGTCCTCGAGCAGCTTGGCCATCTTGCGGGCGTGGCCGGGATGCACGCGGTCATCCTTGGTCGACGTCTCGAAGTAGATTTCGGGATACGTCTTGGCCGGATCGACATTGTGATAGGGCGACAGCTTCTCGAGCCATGCGCGCTCTTCCGGCACGGCCGGATCGCCGTACTCGTCGATCCACGATGCGCCCGCCAGCAGCAGGTGATAGCGCAGCATGTCGAGCAGCGGCACCTGGCAGACGATGGCGTTGAACAGGTCCGGCCGCTGCGTGAACATCACGCCCATCAGCAGGCCGCCATTCGAGCCGCCCATCGCGCCCATGTGCTTTGGCGAAGTGATCTTCTTCGTCACCAGATCCTCGGCCACCGCGATGAAGTCGTCATAGACAACCTGCCGCTTGGTCTTGAGACCCGCCTGGTGCCAGGCCGGACCGAACTCGCCGCCGCCGCGGATGTTGGCCATCACATAGACGCCGCCCTGCTCCAGCCACAGCTTGCCCACCGTGCCGGAATAGCCCGGCGTCTGGCTCACCTGGAAACCGCCATAGCCATAAACCAGCGTGGGGTTCGTGCCGTCGAGCTTGATCTCTTTCTTGTGCACCACGAAGTACGGCACCTTCGTCCCGTCCTTCGACGTCGCCTCATGCTGGTCGACCTTGTACGGCCCCGCATCGAACCACGCCGGCAACTGGCGCAGCTGTTTCACGTCGCCCGACGTCGTGTCGTAGGTGTAGAGCGTGTCCGGCGAGAGATAGCCTTCGTATCCGAGGAACGCCGTCGTCTCGTCATGGTCGGCATAGATCACGCCCGCCGATCCGTTCGGCGGCAGCGGCACTTCTTTCGACACCCAGTTCGCGCCATCCCGCGTGTACGCCATCACCTTGACCGCGACATTGTCCGAGATGTTGACCAGCAGCTGGTTCTTCGAGATGCCGACGCCCTGCAGCGCCTGTTTCGGCGTCGGGCGGAACACCAGCTCGACTTGTCCCAGGCGGCCATCCGCCATGAAGCTCGCCCAGTTGAACGCGACAAGATCGCCCGCCTTGAACTGGCCCCCTTCTTGAGAATTGGGGCCTTGCGGCGCCCAGTCCTCTTCCAGCGTCAGCACCAGCGATCCGGCGAACAGCCCCACCGGGCTCGCCTTCTTCGGGATCGGCAGCTGGATCGGCGCGCCTTCGCCCGATTGCGGGAAAATGAAATAGCTGGACGTGAAGAACGTCTCGGCCTGGCTCACGCCGAACCAGCGATTGCCCGCCTCGTCCTCCATCGACAGCGGCCAGACGCCGACATTGTCCTTCGCCCCGCGGAACACTTCGCCGGCGGCGTCCATCGCCTGCCCGCGCTTCAGCCGCTTCACCACGAACGGATAGCCCGAATCCGTCAGCGTATCGGGACCCCAGTCGGTCGAGAGCAGCAACGCGTCCTTGTTCTCCCACACGAACGAGCTCTTGGCCTCCGGCAGGTCGAACCCGCCCTCAACGAACCCCGCCTTCGCCCCACCTTCAGCGATCGAATACTCGCGCACGCGCACCGCATCCTTGCCGCCATTCGACAGCGACAGCAGGCACCGCGTCTGCTCCGGCGGCAGGCACTGCACGCCCTTGTAGACCCAGTTCGCGCCTTCCTTGGTCGCCAGCGCATCGATATCCAGCAGCGTCTCCCACGCAGGCGAAGCGCCCGCATAATCGCTCAGCGTTGTCCGCCGCCACAGGCCGCGCTCATGCGCCTCGTCCTGCCAGAAATTGTAGACGTAGCCCTTGCGGATCGACCCGTACGGGATCCGCTCCTTCGACGTCGCGATCTTCAGCGCCGCGTCGTAATAGCCCTGGAAGCGCGTATCCCCCTCCAGCACCTTCAGCGTCCGCTCGTTCTGCGCGCGCACCCACGCCAGCGCATCGGCGCCCTCCACCTCTTCCAGATAAAGGTGGGCATCCCGATCGATGGCTTTGGCCGTCACTGTCGTCTCCTCCTGGCTCGCACACGCCGCCAGCACTGCTGCCGCAACACCCAACACTATAGTGCGCATGACCGAACCTCGTTTTCTGAGCGGAAAGGGTTAGCGGCGGCGCCAGGGCGCCGCAAGGGAGTAGGGAATAGAGAGTA
This sequence comes from Hyphomonadaceae bacterium, assembly GCA_030158285.1. Taxonomy (GTDB): domain Bacteria; phylum Pseudomonadota; class Alphaproteobacteria; order Caulobacterales; family Hyphomonadaceae; genus UBA7672. The sequence continues at coordinate 10,533 of JAOATF010000136.1, read as the reverse complement.
GGCCGTGGTTTTGCGCCAAACCCTGCCCTACTGCCCACTCCCGACTGCCCACTCCCTAGCAACCGGCCGCGCAACCCTCTAAATCTCCCCCCATGAAATTCTGGAAGATGAATGGCGCCGGGAATTCCTTTGTCATCTTCGATGACCGCAAGGGCGGCCTCGCGCTGACCCCGCCGCAGATCGCGGCCCTCGCCAACGCCGAAACCGGCGTCGGCGCCGATCAGGTCATCGCCATGGAGCAGACGCTGCGTGGCGACGTCTTCATGCGCATCTGGAACAAGGACGGCTCCTCCGCCGAGGCGTGCGGCAACGCCACGCGCTGCGTCGCCTGGCTCGTCATGGAGGAGACCGGAAAAGACAAGATCGTCGTCGAGACCATCGCCGGAAAACTGAAGGCCGATCGCCTCGGCGCCACCCGCATCTCCGTCGACATGGGCTCGCCCCTCCTCAAGTGGGAAGAGATCCCGCTGGCCGAGCGGATGGACACGCGCGGCATCGATCTCAAGATCGGCCCCATCGACGCGCCCTACCTGCAACTCCCCGGCGCAGTGAACATGGGCAACCCCCACGTCATCTTCTTCGTGCCCGACCTCGACACCATCGACGTGAAAGCCGCCGGCTCACTCGTCGAATGGCATCCGCTGTTTCCGCAGGGCGTCAATGTCGGCTTCCTGCAGGTTCTCTCCAGAACCGAAACCCGCCTGCGCACCTGGGAACGCAACGCCGGCCAGACGCTCGCGTGCGGCTCCAACAACTGCGCCGCCATCGTCGCCGCCGCCCGCCGCAACCTCACCGACCGCAAAGCCCTCGTCCACAATGACGGTGGCGACATCGAGATCGAGTGGAGCGAAGCCACCGACCACGTCATCATGACGGGCCCGATCGAGCTGGAGTATGTGAGCGAGGTTTGAGGGATAGCCCCGCTAGACTCTCACCTAGAATCGCCTTTCCCGTGAATTGGGAGGGCAGTTTACAATGCCGCAACAACGCAAAGTCCTGCGAGTATTCCTCGCTTCTCCGTCTGACGTTGCCGATGAGCGTGACGTCATTGAAGCAGTTATTTCCGAGCTGAATTATTCCATCGCAAGATCGCAAGGCGTACTGCTGGAACTGGTGCGTTGGGAGACACATGCGATACCTGGGGTAGCAGCAGACGCCCAGGCAAGAGTGAATGAGACTGCACCCCAAGACTATGACATATTCATCGGATTGTTTTGGACTCGCGCTGGCACAAAGACCTTACGCGCGGATTCGGGCAGCATCGAGGAGTATGAGATTGCACGTGCAAAACTCGACCGTGGCGAGAACGTCGAGATCATGCTCTACTTCAAGCAATCGGCTCCGCCGCTAGCCATCATTGATGCGGAGCAGTTTGGAAGGCTGCGGGCTTTTCAAGAAAAGCTCAAGCAAACAGGCGTGCTTTCAGCAGCTTTCGATGACGAGCACGACCTAGCGAAACAGGCTCGAATTCATCTAAGTCTGCAAATTACCCGTATGGCAGCAGAGTCTCCCGCTACCAGAGAGCAGACACCCACGCCTGTTCTTTGCAAAAGCCGGGAAGTGGCACAACCAGACGATGAACCGGGTCTGCTCGACTTGGAAGAAGTCATCGCAGCTGAGTTGAGCGAGATGACCGCCGCCGTTGAGAGAATTTCAGAAGCAACCAGTGAACTCGGCGACTCCATATCCGCGCACGCAGATAGAATGAATGAAATTACCGACGCTGCGGCGGGACCTCCGCCGCGGAATCAATCGCGACAGCTGATTTCCGCAGCCGCGTCGGACATGATATCTTTCGCAGCGAAAGTTGAGCCAGACATCCCCGTTTACAAACGGGCCTTCGAAAAAATGGCCGGAGCGATTGTTGCGTATACCAGCATTGTAAAGGACCTCGGAGAACCGCATCAAGCGGGTGAGGCATTGCCTGCAATCACCCAACTCCAAGGGTCCCTTCTTTTGGGCGTAGAGGGTATGGAAGCTCTATATGGGACGATCGTATCTCTGCCTCGAATGACAGCAGATTTGAACAAAGCAAAACGCGCCGCAGGCGGAGCGCTAGAGCGCTTGCTGTCTGAACTTCGCGGCAGCTTGCAGCTGCTGAAGGCTATTGAAGATGGGCTCCGCGCCGCAGAGTAGTCTGTGGCTTGACGCATGCGGCTTACTCAATTGGATATTCGATGGAGCACGAGACGCGGCTCGCCCTCGACTTCTACATCCGCCTAACCTCGCCTGAGGCCGGCTCCAGCACGCCGGCCTTTCTTCGAAGGCGTGTCCTTCGAATTGGCTCCGGCAGATCCCGGCCTTCGCCGGGAGCGGACCTTAGGTCCGCTTCCACGCGCGCCCTACTCCACCTGCAGCCACACCTGCCGCCACGCTTCGCCCGGCGCGCCTTCCATGTAGACGCGCACGCTGGCGTCCTTGTTGGCGCCCTTCGTCTTCGTCATGCGGTAGCCTTCGGTGATCGTCATGCTGGAGGTGGATTTCTTGCCCGCCAGATCATCCCACTTCCAATCTCCCGAGAGGCAGACCTTCGCCATGTCGTAGAGCGGCGCGATCGCCTTGTCGGCGTCGGCCACGGTGGGCCTTGCCCAGAGGCAATAGTACTGCCCCTCGAACGCATCGATGGCGCAGTCATCCGCGTTGAAGAAGGAGATGGTCGTCTCGAAGAAGCCGTCATCGGCCTCTTCGCCGGCGATGCTCTCGAAGCCGTCAAAGGCCGCCGCGACCACGCGGTCGAGCGGCGCGCAATCCTGCGCGTGCGCAATCGGCGCCAGTGCGACTGCCAGCGCGGCCAGACCTGCATATTTCATGGATCGCCCTCCCAACGTGCGGAGGAACTATCGCGAGGCTTCGCCGCCGCCGTCAATCGCGCGGCGCAGGTGCACTAGCCCCCAGTCGACCTAGTTGAGAGCGAAGTCCACCATGATCTCGCCCGAGATCGCTTCCAGCGCGTCCTGCACGCGCGCGGCGTTCATCCCCACCGGCAGGCGCAGGTTCGCGTCCATGTGGAACAGCGGCGCGCCCGAATGCGCCTCGGATGTGAGCCATGTCTGGAACGTCTCGATATTGACGCCGAGTTCGCTCACCGCCGCCGTCACCTGGTTGACGATGCCCGGCCGGTCCTGCCCCACCAGCGAGAAGGCCAGCGTCTCGCCCGTGGCGCCCGCCGTTTCCACCGCCGGCGCAATGCGCACTTCCAGCCCCGCCGCATCGACAGCGGCCACCGCCGCGCGCAACGCCTCCACCTTGCTCTTATCAAGCTCCACCAGCACCGAGCCGACATAGAGCCCGCCCAGCCGCGAGAGATGCCCCTCCAGCCAGTTGCCGCCCGCCGACAACACAGCCGCCGCCAGCGCCTTGGTCAGGCCGGGCCGGTCGCTGCCGACAACGCTCAGGACAAGCAACGCCATGGGAAACCTCGTGAGTGAGTGCGCGGCGAGACTAGGCCAAGCCGCAGCGACGCGCCAGCGAGGGCGCTATCGCCCCGGCGGCAGCTTGTCGAATTTCGGCACGCCCTGCGGCACGAGATGGAAAGCCTGCTCTTCCTCGGTAAAGATCGCAATCATCGGCGCGCCGAACTGCGCAGGCTCATCCAGCGTGCCGACCTTGAGGATCACCGCATCGAGGCCCGGGCGCTGTGTCGTCATGTGCGTGCCGCATGTCGGACAGAAGTAACGCGTGACGGCGTTCTCCTTGTCCGGCTTGGTAAAGCTCTTTGGCTCGCCTTGCGTCCACTTGAAACCCTGCCCCGGCATCAGCATGAAATAGTTCGGCGCCCCGCCCGTGACGTGCTGACACGCGCGGCAATGGCACTGCGCCTTCAGCATCGGCGCGCCCTCCGCCGCATAGCGCACCGCCCCGCAATAACATCCACCCGTCATCGCCATGATCGTCCCTCCGCTTGTCCGCCCGACCATACGCCTCCCGCCCCGCAGACCAAGGCAGCCCAGCTTCTCGATTCGTGCAGTCCTGCTTGACCCGATCCCCCGTCACGCCTACGTCGCGAGCCGTTCCGAAGTCCCTGGACTTCGGAACCAACACAAGTGACTCGACCCGTTGGCGGTTCGATCCCGCCACGGCGCCTGGAGACAGAACGATGGGCCGCAAGAAAAAAGGCGAGCCGGTTCACGGCTGGCTGATCCTCGACAAGCCGGAAGGCATCACGTCCACGCAAGCCGTGGGCATCTGCCGCCGCATCTTCAATGCCCAGAAGACCGGCCATGGCGGAACGCTGGATCCTCTCGCGTCAGGAATCCTGCCGCTGGCCTTCGGCGAAGCCACCAAGACGGTCGGCTATGTCATGGAAGCGGACAAGGACTACGTCTTCACCATCCGCTGGGGGTCCTCCACCACCACGCAGGACCGCGAAGGCGAAGTCACCGGCACGTCCGACGTCCGCCCCACCCGCGAGGCCATCGAAGCCCTGCTCCCGACGTTCATCGGCGAGATCGAGCAGGTGCCCCCCCAGTTCTCGGCCATCAAGGTCAATGGCGAGCGCGCCTACGACCTCGCCCGCGACGGTGAGACGGTCGAGCTGGCCTCACGTAAGGTAAACCTCTACAAGGCCGAGCTGGCGGACGTCCCCTCGGCCGACTTGGCCGTCATCAAGGTAACCTGCGGAAAAGGCTTTTATATCAGGGCTCTGGTCCGCGATATCGCCGCCGCTCTCGGCGCTGAAGGGCATGTTGCGGCTCTCCGTAGAACCCGTGTCGGCGCTTTTGCCGAGGACGCGGCAATTCAGCTTCCAATTCTGCAGCAAATGAGCGATAAGCCCGCGCTGGACGACCACCTTGTCCCACTCGAGACCGCGCTGGACGACATCCCGGCGCTGGCCATCACCGGGGAAGAGGCGTCCAGGCTCAGGCAGGGCCGAGAGATCGTACTTCTGCCCCATCAGGTCGAGGCGTTTCGGGAGATGCGCCGTCCTCGTCAAGTGAACGGGGAGGATGCATCCCGCATTTGTCTGGCCACTGAAAAGGTGGGTGAAGAACAACTCGGAGTTGCCCTGGGCGAAGTCCGGGCCGGCAGATTCCTGCCAGTCCGCGTATTCAACCAATAGACTTATGGAGCAACCCGATGTCGATCACGCCGGAGGCCAAGGCCTCCCTGATCAAGAAACACGCCCGCACCGAAGGTGACACGGGCTCGCCCGAAGTGCAGGTCGCGATCCTCACCTACCGGATCAACGATCTCACCGGCCACTTCAAGGAACACAAGAAAGACAACCACTCGCGCCGCGGCCTTCTCAAGATGGTCTCGCAGCGTCGCCGGTTGCTCGACTATCTGAAGTCGAGGGATGAAGGCCGCTACCAGGCCATCATCAAGGAGCTGGAGCTCCGCCGCTAGACCGCGGTTCTACAATCCCCGCCGGCCCACCGGGGCCGGCGGTTTTCGTATGGAAAGAGACAATAGAGATGTTTGACATCAAACGCGTTACGATCGACTGGGCGGGCCGTCCGCTCACGCTGGAAACAGGCCGCATTGCGCGCCAGGCTGATGGTGCGGTGCTCGCAACCTACGGCGAAACCAGCGTCCTTGCCGCCGTCGTCTATGCGCGGAAAGCGAAAGAAGGCCAGGACTTCTTCCCGCTCACCGTGAACTACCTCGAGCGCTATTACGCGGCTGGCCGCGTCCCCGGCGGCTACTTCAAGCGCGAAGGCCGTCCCACTGAAAAAGAAACGCTCACCTCGCGCCTGATCGACCGTCCGATCCGCCCGCTGTTCGCTGACGGCTTCAAGAACGAAGTGCAAGTCACCGTGACGGTTCTCTCGTACGACCAGGAGAACGATCCGGATATCGTCGGCATGGTTGCGGCCTCCGCTGCCCTCGTCATCTCCGGCGCGCCCTTCGCTGGCCCGATCGCGGCTGCCCGCGTCGGTTACAAGGATGGCGGCTACATCATCAACCCGACGCAGGAACAGATGGAAGGCTTCCAGCTCGACCTCGTCGTCGCCGGCACCACCGAAGGCGTGATGATGGTTGAATCCGAAGCCAAGGAGCTTTCGGAAGAAGTCATGCTCGGCGCCGTCAAGGCCGGCCACGACTCGATCCAGCCGGTCATCGACGCGATCATCCAGCTCGCCGAGAAAGCCGCCAAGGAGCCGTTCGCGTTCGAAAGCCCGGACCACTCCGCGCTGCTCAAATCGATCCAGGAGATTGCCGGCGCGGATCTCTCCGCCGCCTACAAGATCAAGGAAAAGGCCGACCGTTACGCCGCCGTTGGCGTCGCCCGCGAGAAGGCAAAAGCCTCGCTCGTGAAATCCGAAGCCAACCCGACCGGCGCCGACGCGCTGGTGTTCAAGGAAGTCTTCAAGGAAGCCGAAGCCAAAGTCGTCCGCGGTGACATCATCCGCACCGGCTCGCGCATCGACGGCCGCAAGACCGACCAGGTCCGCGCGATCACGTCGCAAGTCGGCGTCCTGCCGCGCACGCACGGTTCGGCGCTGTTCACCCGCGGCGAAACGCAGGCCCTCTGCGTCGCCACGCTCGGCACCGCTGAAGACGAACAGTACGTCGACGGCCTCGGCGGCACGAAGAAGGAGAAATTCCTCCTTCACTACAACTTCCCTCCCTACTCCGTCGGTGAAACCGGCCGTGGCGGCTCCCCGGGCCGTCGCGAAATCGGTCACGGCAAGCTGGCCTGGCGCGCGGTGAAAGCCGTCCTCCCGGCCCCGGCTGACTTCCCCTACACGCTCCGCATCGTGTCCGAGATCATGGAGTCCAACGGTTCTTCTTCCATGGCTTCAGTTTGCGGCGCCTCGCTCGCCATGATGGACGCTGGCGTGCCGATCTCGCGTCCGGTCTCGGGCATCGCGATGGGCCTCATCAAGGACGCGGAAGGCATCGCCATCCTGTCCGACATCCTGGGTGATGAAGATCACCTCGGCGACATGGACTTCAAGGTCGCCGGCACGGAAGTGGGCGTCACCTCGCTCCAGATGGACCTGAAGATCGATAGCGTCACGTTCGACATCATGAAGACGGCGCTCAACCAGGCGAATGCCGGCCGTCTCCACATCCTCAAGGAGATGAACAAGGCGATGGACGGTGCGCGCACCGAAGTCTCCGAGAACGCTCCGAAGATGATCTCGATGAAGATCCCGGTCGACAAGATCCGTGACGTCATCGGCACGGGCGGCAAGGTCATCCGCGAGATCGTCGAAAAGACGGGCGCGAAGATCAACGTCGAGGACGATGGCACGGTGAAGATCGCCGCTGTCGAGAAAGAGTCGCTCGAAGCTGCCCAGAAGTGGATCGTCGGCCTCACCGCCGAGCCGGAAGTCGGCCAGATCTACGAAGGCAAGGTCGTGAAGGTCATGGAGTTCGGCGCGTTCGTGAACTTCTTCGGCGCGAAGGACGGCCTCGTGCACGTCACGCAACTCGCCGCGGAACGCGTTGAGTCGCCGTCGGCTGTCGTCAAGGAAGGCGACACCGTGAAGGTGAAACTCCTCGGCTTCGACGATCGCGGCAAAGTCCGCCTCTCGATGAAAGCCGTGAACCAGGAAACCGGCGAAGCCATCGAAGGCGTCGTGGACGATGGCCCGTCGGGCGACCGCCCGCCGCGTGGCGACCGTCCGCGTCGTGATGGCGACCGTGGTGGCCGTGGCGGCGATCGCGGCCGCGGCGGCCGTGACCGTGGCCCCCGTCGCGAAGGCGGCGGCGAAGGCAGCTCCAAAGCCACCGAAGACGCGGAATAATCCGCAGCTTCATCGCTGAAAAACAAGCGGCCGCTTCCGAAAGGAGGCGGCCGTTTTGCTTTCGCAGTCACCCGGGTTAGACCGCATCGGGTGAATGAGGTTGGGCATGGCATTCTTCGGTACGGCGCGGCTCCCCGCTTACGATCGCGCGCAGGGCAATCCGCATGTCGCCCCCGGCCTGCGTTTGCTGGCTGAGAAGAACTGGGCCGCGCTGGCGGAGCTCTATCGCGCGCAGAGCCCCAGCGACCGCTTCCACTTCATCCAGGGATTGGGAGAGCTCACCGATCTGCTCGGTGATGACCTGCCGACAGAAGCCGACGATCCGGCCGTTGCCGCCATCATCGCTGGTATCCGCGTCGGTTGGGCGTGGCGCCACCGTGGCGGCGGCCGTGGCAGCGAAGTCTCCGCCTCCGGTGGCGAGAACATGGAACGCTGCCTCCTCGTCGCCGCACCCATGCTTGAAACTGCCGGTGATGTCGCACCGCAGGACAGCACGATCATCGCCCTGCACCTGCGGGCCGAAATGGGGCTTGGCAGCAATTATGAAGCCCTGACGAAGCTCACCGCGCGGCTCAGCCGCTCCCCGGAAGCCAACATCTACGCCGTCCAGAGCCACATGAATTTCATCGCGCCAAAATGGCATGGCTCGCTCGAGCAGATGTGGGCGGCCGCCAACACCTACGCCAGCCAGCCTCACAATGCAGCGTGGGTCTCCATAGCGGCGCGCGCCCATGTCGAGGAGTGGCTCTACAGCTATTCATTCGGCGACGATCCGAACCGCCAGCACCAGTATGGCGTCAAGCTCGCCGATCCCGCCTTCCGCGCGTTTGCCGGACAGATCGACAAGCTGTTCTGGGAGACACACGCCAAGGCGCCACTCGTTGGATCAGAGGCGATCGTCGCCCACAACAACATGGCGGGCTTTCTGGTCATGGTGCGGGCGATCGACCTCAGCCGGGCGCACTTCGAGGCGATCGGCCCCTACATCACCGAGCAGCCCCTCGCCTATTTCGGGTGGAGTGAAAATCCGATGCAGGTGCTCAATGAGTGGCGCAAGCGCGTAGGCCTGTCTCCGCTCAAGGCCTGAGGCGGAGCGACAGCGCGCCCTGCGTCTTCATTTCTGCGGCTGCACCGGAAACTTCAGCTCGAACTTCACGCCATCGCTGCTGCGCGTCACGTCGGCCTTGCCCTGCAGCTGGCCCGCGAAGCCCGCGATCAGGCGGGTGCCGAGGCCCTGCCCACCTGCGGGCGTCTCGCTCATGCCGACGCCAGTGTCCTCGACCGTCAGCACAGCGTCATTGCCGTCCAGCGGCCGCACCAGCGTGATTGTCACGCGGCCTGCGCGGCCATTCGGAAAGCCGTGCTTGAACGCGTTCGACACCACCTCGTTGACCATCATGCCCAGCGGCAGCGCCTGATCGGGCGAGAGCTGCAACGGCGCCAGCGTCCACTTCAGCTCCACACCCGGCGGGGCTGAATCGCGCAGGCTCGACAGCACGCGCGCGAGATAGGCTTCCGCATCGAGAATGCCGAACTGGTCGCTCTCATAGATATGCTGGTGCACCGCCGACATGGCGACGATGCGGCGCGTCAGGTCTTCCTTCATCGCCGCCGGCGCCTGCTGCAGGCGCACGAGCGAAGCCACCTGCTGGAGGTTGTTCTTCACGCGGTGATGGATTTCCTGGAACAGCATCTTGTTCTGCTGCAACGCCAGCTCCAGCTCCACCCGGTTGCGCTCATGGCGCATCAGCAGCAACACCGCCCACCCGCACAGGAACACCATCGCCACGAAGATCGGCGCAGCCACCATCGCGGTCGACCGCACGCGCGCCCAGAACCCCTCTACCGTCGATGTGCGCGACATGCTCGCCGTGACGACGAGGCCGAGATCCTTCTGCACGACATAGCCGACGCGCCGCGAGACATTGTCGATGGGCGAGGACGCCGAGTTGAAGATGCCTTCCGGGGCCTTGCGTACATTCTCGGACAACTGGCCGCTGGAAATGTTCTGCGTCTCCTTCGGCAGCGGAAAGCGCGACACCAGCCAGCCATCGTCCCGGATCACGCCCACCGTGGAGTCCTGGCCAAGGCCCACCGCATTCCACGTGTCGGACAGGATCTCGGCGGGAATGTAGGCCGTGATGACGCCGGCGAATTTCCCGCCACGTTCAACCCGCCGCGCGATGCCGAAGAAGCGAAGGTTCTGCCCGAACACCAGCAGCGGCGTCACCACCCAGGGCTTGCCCTTGGCCAGCACCTGGAATTCGGCGTTCGTGCCGATGTTGACGTCCCGCTCGCCATTGGCGGTGATCTGGAAGCCCGCGGCATCGTAGACCGCGCCGAAGCCGTTGACGAAGGTCAGCGTCCGCGCCGTGAAACGCTTGGGGTCCGGGCCTAGCTGTTCATCCTGCAGCCGCAGCTTCTCGAGCGTCGATTCCACCAGCAGCCGCACATTGGAGCTCGCCAGCGTCGCCGCCGCCCGGACCTTGTCCGTCGCCGCCGCCGTAACCTCCCGCTCACCCAGCCAGATGAGCGCCGCTGCAAACAGGGGCACAAGCACCGGAATCAGCACAAGCAAGGCAATCGCCGCGCGAATGCCGCCCGGCTTCGCGCCCGACCGCTTTATCCCGATGACCACCCGATCTCCTGCGCCCGAGGCACATTTGGCTCAGATACCATCTAGGCCGTTCACGAGGGCGACAAGGCGCCTCGCGCGGAATTCACGGTTAACCCATGAACAATCAGGGAGTTGTGGTCACTGGGTTGCAGCGGTGCGCGGGCGGAGGCGAGGCCTCCGCCCGCCCGCGGCGTCCCGGTGGTCCTCAGCGCGCTGCAA
>JAOATF010000135.1 GCA_030158285.1 Hyphomonadaceae bacterium | reverse complement strand
GCCCGCGACCTGCCGCGCACCCTGCTGACCGGCCGGGTCCGCCATCACCTTGAACAGCTTCCTGTCCTCGACCTCACGGCCTTCTGCGCCGAGGCAAGCGATGCCCAGCTCCGCACAGCCATGGTCCGCTACTCCTTCATGGTGCAGGCCTATGTCTGGGGCGAGCCAACCGCCCCCACCACGCTGCCCGCCTCGCTCGCCGTCCCCATGTGGGCGCTGGCAAAACGCCTCGGCCAGCAGCCGCTCCTGCCCTATTCCGCTTACGTGCTCGACAACTGGGACCGGCTGGATCGCACCGCCCCCATCGCCCTCGACAACACCTGGATGATCCAGAACTTCCTCGCCGGGCAGGACGAAGCCTGGTTCGTCCTCGTCCACGTCGCCATCGAGGCCCGCGCCGGATCAATGCTGGCCGAAATCCCCGCCCTGATCGCCGCCGCCAACAATGGCGACGCCAAAGCCGTCGAAGGCGGCCTCGCCCGCTGCAACGCCGTCTGGAACGACGTGAACGCGATCTTCGATCGCATGCCGGAGCGCTGCGATCCGTACGTCTATTTCCACCGCGTCCGTCCGTACATCCACGGCTGGAAGGACAACCCCGCACTCGGGCCGGGCATCATCTATGAAGGCGTCGCCGAGACCAAAGGCCAGCCGCAGGCCTTCCGTGGCCAGACCGGATCGCAGTCCACCATCGTCCCCTCGATGGATGCGCTTCTGGGTGTCGGCCATGCCGCCGATCCGCTGCGCACCTTCCTCGACGAACTGCACATCTATCGCCCGCCCGCGCACCGCACGTTTGTCGACGAAGTGCGCGCGCGCTCGAAACTGCGCGGCTACATCCAGGCCTCAGGCGATCCCAACCTGCGCGAGGTCTACAACACCTGCATCCGCAGCCTCGCCCGCTTCCGCACGCGCCACCTCGAATACGCCGCGAGCTACATCAACAAGCAGGGCAAGGACTCGCTCGGCAACGACACCGACGTCGGCACCGGCGGCACGCCTTTCATGAAGTACCTCAAGAAGCACCGCGACGAGGCGGAACAGCACCTGCTGTAGGAAGACCCGCAGGGCGTAAGCCCTGCGGCATCGGCCTAATTCCCACCCGCCGACGCAGCCGCCGCAGCAGCGTTCGCAGCCTTCTCCGCCGCGCGTTTGTCCGCCTTCTCTTTCGCGGTCGCGATCGCTTTCGTGATCCTCGCGTCGAGCGTGCCGATATCCGTCGTGGTGTACTTCGCCATCACCGCCTTGGCCTTCACGACCGCATCGGCGGTGCTGATCTGGCCTTCATTGATCTGGTCGGCGAGATCGAGAACCGGAATGTACAGATCCTCCGGTTCGCCCTGGATGGTCAGGCCGAAGCGCGTGGAAGACTTCTCGATCCTGGTCCAGTCCGCGCGGATCTGCGACCAGAAATCCTTGGTGGCGTTCCAGTAGACATCGCCATCCTTCTCGAGATTGGTCGCGCGCTTGTACGAGTTCACGCCGATCTCGCGCACCAGCACGTGATGGTCGCCGCGCAGCACCAGCTTGGAGTTCTCTTCCTCCTGCACCCAGCCGAACGGCGTGATGGTGTGGCGGTTCACCGCTAGCACGGCGTCATAGTCATCGCGCGTGGTCATGTCGCGACGCGGCAGCGGCCGCATCTCGGCCGGCGGATTCCATTGCGAGACGCCATTGTCGTGCGTCCACGCGCCGACGGCGCCATAGCGCGGCGAATCCTCGACCTGATAAACCGTCTGCGCCCACTTGCCCTTGCGCTCGGTCGCGGAAACAGCGCGCGTCTCCCACGCATTGCCGCCGATGAACACCAGCACGCTCTCGGGCTGGTATTGCCAGTCCTGACGCCAATGCTTGGTGACGTAGGTATCGTCGCCCATCTTCATCACGAGGATCTGCTGCAGGCTGATGAAGTCGCCGCGGTCTTCCACCAGGCGCACGATCTCGTCGGCGCCTGACAGCTTCGGCTTCTTCATCTCATAGCCGGTCTTCAGCGGCACCGTTTCGCGGAAATCGAACGACACGTCGAAATCGCCCGTCATGGCGAGAATCGCCTGCCGGTCCTGCTCGAACTTCGCCTTCTCGGCAGCCGGCATGGACGCCACGGCCGCGGGGCGGGTCACCGGCGCCGTCGCACACGCCGAAACCGCCAGCGCGAGGCCCAGCAGGCTCACAGCGCCGATTTTCCGGGCCCAGGAAGTGGAAGTCCGCATGGTCTGATCTCCAGAAATCACGCTCCAGCCGCTACGCTCGTTGCAAATGCATTGCAAGTGCGTCTCTTTTGCACTTGCGAGTTATTTGCAAGACGGCTAGCCAAGCGTCACCGAACCGGTTCCAGCGCGGTCGACCATTTGAGTCGGCAAAGGGGACGTCCTTATGTTCATCCGTCCGGCAACGAAGTGGGGCTGCGCCACCGCCGCCTTGATCATGGGCGCACTCGCGACCGGCACAAACGCGCTGGCAGATACATCCTACCTCAAGCCCAACTTCTTCACGACCGCGACAAGCGACATCGTGACAGTGCAATCCTCCTTCACCGAAGACTTCCCGAACCCCAGTGTCGCGGTGAAGTCCGATGCGTGGACCGTCATCGGCCCCGATGGCCAGCCCGCGAAGTTCGACACGGTGCAGCCCTTCACGCAGGTGACGATCCTCGAAGCCGCCACCAAGGCGAGCGGCACCTATCGCCTCTCCACCGGCGAGCGTCTCGGCCGCGTCGGCCCGCAGGTTCTCATCGACGGCGCATGGCAGCCTTTCGCACCCGACCGCGCGATTCCCGCTGGCGCACAGACGCGCCAGAGCCAGACCGCCACCGTCGCCGATGTCTACGTCACGCGCGGCGCGCCAACCAAAGCGCCGGTCGAAGCCCGCGTCGGCGCGCTCGAGCTGAAGCCCGTCACGCACCCCAACGACGTCTACATGGACACCGGCTTCGCCTTCAAAGTCCTGCTCAACGGCAAGCCCGTCGCGAACCAGCAGGTCGAGATCTGGCGCGAAGGCGGCGCCTATGAGGAGCCCAGCTTCCGCAAGCAGGTCGCTTCCGCTGCCGATGGCGGCGTGAAGCTCGCCTTCGACAAGCCCGGCGTCTACCTGATCTGGACGCGCCTGTCGGCTGACGCCCCCGCCGGCGCCGCCACGCCGGTGCGCAGCTACACCACCTCCCTCACCCTCGAAGTCCAACCCTAGGCGGTCGGCAAACCCGTTTCTCGCCCTTCAGGGCGACCCCGCTTCAAACTTGCGATTGCAATGCATTCGCTATACTCAAAGGGACTACTGATGCGCATTCGTCTGATGGCCGGCACGGTCTTTTCAACGCTCACGCTTGCGCTCGGCGCCGGCAGCGCCATCGCTCAGTCGGCCCCGGCGCCCAGCGACGAAGTCGCCGCTGACGACACCGGCGACCGCAGCAAGGTGACCGTCACCGCAACGCGCGTCGAACAGCGCACCGACGAAGTTCCCGCCACCGTCTCGGTCATCACCGACAAGACCATCGAGGACGAGCTGGTCACCGACATCAAGGACCTGATGCGCTTCGAGCCGGGCGTCTCCGTCCGCAACTCGCCGCAACGTTTCGGCGCCGCCCTCGGCGCCACCGGCCGCGACCGCAACTCCGGCTTCAACATCCGCGGCCTCGAAGGCAACCGCGTGCTGATCCAGACCGACGGTATCCGCATTCCCGACAGCTACGCCTTCGGTCCCACGGTCAACGGCCGTGGCGACTATGTCGATCTCGACCTCCTGAAGTCCGTCGAGATCCTGCGCGGGCCCGCCTCTGCCCTGTACGGGTCGGATGGCGTGGCCGGTGCGGTCAGCTTCATCACGCGCGATCCGGACGACCTGGTGCAGGAAGGCCGCGCCTTCGGCGTCCGCGCCCGCTCGGCCTATTCCTCGGCTGACGAGTCGGTCGCCAACTCGCTGATCGGCGCCACGAAGTTGGGCGATGTCTCCGCCATGCTCGCCTACACGCGCCGCGAAGCCAGCGAGACGGAGAACATGGGCGAGAACGCCACGTCCACGTCCGCGCGCACCACGCCGAACCCGTCCGAATTCGAATCCGACGCCTATCTCGCCAAGCTGGTCTGGGCGCCGGGCGACATGCACCGCTTCCGCCTCACCTTCGATCGAAACGAATCCGTCGCCACCGCCGACGTGCTCTCGGGCCGCTCGGCCACCGTGCTGCAGGTCCTCGCCGAAGACACCTCCGAGCGCACACGCATCAGCTTCGACCACAAGATGGATTTCGGCGACGCCGGCCTGTTCCGTTCGGCCAAGTGGGCGATCTACACCCAGGACTCCAAAACCCGCCAGTTCACGTTCGAAGACCGCACGCCGGCCGTGGACCGCACGCGCGACAACTTCTTCAACAACGAAGTCTGGGGCCTCAGCGGCCAGACCGACCTCGCCTTCGACACCGGCTGGGCCAGGCATCATGTCATCGTCGGCGGCGACTATTCGGAGCTGGAACAGGACGGCATCCGGTCTGGCACCGTGCCGACCCCGCCGGACGTGTTCCCGACCCGCGCCTTCCCGCTTACCACGTACACGCTCACCGGCGGTTTCGTGCAGGACCAGATCAGCCTGCTCGACGGCACGCTGATGGTTTACCCCGCCCTGCGCTATGACGCCTACGAGCTGACGCCGCGCCGCGATGCGCTCTTCCCGGCTGGCGTGACACTGTCGTCCTCTGACGACAGCCACATCTCGCCCAAGCTCGGCGTTGTCGTCTGGCCGTCCGACTGGATCGGCGCCTTCGCCAATTTCGGCACGGGCTACAAGGCGCCGGAGCCGAGCCAGGTGAACAACGGCTTCTCCAACGTCGCCCAGAGCTACACCTCGATCCCGAACCCGAACCTCAAGCCGGAAACCAGCGAGAGCTCGGAGATCGGCCTGCGCGTCCGCAATATCGGCCTGTTCGGCGCTCAGCTGAACGGCGAAGTCGTCGGCTTCGTCGCGGACTACAAGGACTTCATCACGCAGCTGCAGGTGTCGGGCGAGTTCTTCAACCCGCTCAACCCGGCCGTCTTCCAGTACGTCAACTTCAGCGATGTCAGCGTCAACGGCGCGGAAGCGAAGCTGCACGCGACCTGGGACAATGGCTTCGGCATCCGCATGGCCGCCTCGATGGCCGATGGCGAAGTGCGCGGCACGCCGAACACCGCGCTCGACTCGATCGACCCGGCCAAGTTCGTCGCCGGCCTCACTTATGACGATCCCTCGGGCGTCTTCGGCGGCCAGCTGATCGCGACCTTCTCGGACGGCAAACAGGTTCAGGACGTTTCGGCGGCCACCCTGTTCCGCCCGCCGAGCTTCTCGATCGTCGACATCACGGCCTACTGGAACATCACCGACTGGGCCGCGCTGCGCGCCGGCGCCTTCAACATCACAGACGAGAAATACTGGTGGTGGAGCGATGTCCGCGGCACCACCAACGCCTCAGTCGTCAAGGACGCGTTCACCCAGCCGGGCTCGAACTACTCCGTGTCGCTGACCTTGAAGTACTAGGGCGCTGAAATACTAGGACCCGGAACTACTCGGAAACTGCAACATCGCCGGGGCCGTCGACGCGGCCTCGGCGTTTCGTTGTCCGCGATCAGCGCAGGTCAGCCCTGCGCCATCGGCAACACCACGCCGAACGCGGACCCGCGCCCCGGCTCGCTTTCCACCAGCAATTCGCCGCGATGGCGTTGCACCACGTGTTTCACGATGGCGAGGCCAAGCCCGGTTCCTGGCCGGAGTCCCCTCCCCGGATCGACGCGATAGAAGCGCTCGGACAGGCGCGGCAGGTATTGGCGTTCGATCCCCGGCCCGGCGTCCGTCACGCGCAGCATCGCGCGGGCGCCGCGTGCGCCGCCCGGCCCGGTGACGATCGACATGTGGCCGGCCTCTTCCCAGCGCCGCCCGGCGCTGGCAGAGGCAGCATCGCCCGTAAGTCCCGCGGCCAGCTCCACTTCGACGACGCCCTTGTCCTCGGAATACTTCACGGCGTTGTCGATCAGGTTCTGCACCACCTGCGCCAGGTCATCGCGAATGCCGGTGACCAGGATCGGCTGGTCCGCGCCCGTGATGCGCACGGTCACGCCGCGATCCGCCGCCACCGGCGCCAGCGCCGCCGCCACTTCCTTCACGACGCCAGCAAGGTCCGCCTCGCCTTCCGGCAGGCGATGCTCCACCAGCTCGATGCGCGACAGCGACAGCAGGTCGCTGATCAGCCGCTTCATGCGGTCGGCCTGCACCTGCATGATCTCGAGAAAGCGGTCGCGCGCCTCGGCATCGTCACGCGCCGGCCCGCGCAGCGTCTCGATGAACCCCGACAGCGAGGTCAGGGGCGTGCGCAGCTCGTGGCTGGCATTGGCGAGGAAATCCACGCGCGCGAATTCCGCCCGCTTGATGTCCGTGAAGTCGTGCATGCTCACCAGCACGCCCGCGCCCAGCGGCGCCGCGGCGCACGCCAGATAGCGGTCGGTTTCATCCCGCTCGACGATATCGAAATGCTGCGGCTGGTTGGTCCGCCGCGCCGCCGCCACCGCGTCCAGCAATTCCGGACGCCGCACCACGGCCGTCAGCTGCGGCTCGGCCACGACAAAGCGGAAAGCCTTGCGCGCCTGCGCGTTGGCCGCCTCCACCTTGCCCTGTGCGTCGATGTACATGGCGGGCTCCGGCAGCGCCTCGACCAGCCGCACGCGAAACTGCTTCTCCTGCTCCGCCTTGCGCCGCGCCTCCAGCATCGCCGCATCCGGATCCTCTGCCGTGGAGGGCAGCGCCGTGCCGTGAAAGACCAGCGCGGCGAAGATCACGATCGCTGCCCCCGCCGCGATCGCCGCGATCCAGCCGACCTGCCCGATCACCGCCAAGATGATCAGGATGACGACCCCGGCCCCCGCCAGCGTCTGGAAATCCCGCACGCGCATGGCGTTGGCCTGCTGGCTCTCGCTGGCTGGTGTGACGGGTCTGGGCGGCAAGTCGGTCATGGGGGCAACCTAGGGCGATCCGCTTGATCTGTCGTGATTTTCGTGGCGGGCGCATGAAGGATCATATTGTTTTACGATAAATTCCGTTGACACCTTTCTGCGGCTGGGACAAATCGTGCCAACCATCGCCCTTGCTGGCGAAGACCATCTCCAGAGGTGTCCTTCATGAGAATGTCCCTGCTGCTCGCCGTCTCCGCGGCAGCCCTCCTTGCCGCCTGTTCGCCTGAGCCGGCCAAGCCCGCGCCCGTCGTTGAAGCTCCCAAGGCCGCCATCGGCTCGTTTGGCATCGACCTGACCAACCGCGATGAAGCGGTGAAGCCGGGCGATGACTTCTTCAAATACGCAAACGGCACGTGGCTCGCCAACTTCAAGATGCCGGACGACAAGGCCCGCTTCGGCTCGTTCGATGCGCTCGGCGAAAAGTCCGAGAACGACATCAAGGCCATCATCGACGGCTTCGCAACGAGTGCGCCGACCGCCGGCAGCAACGTCGCCAAGGCCGCCGATTTCTACGCCAGCTGGATGGATGAAGCCACGCTCGAGACGCGCGGCACGGAACCGCTGAAGCCCTACCTCGCCACGATCGAGGGCATCAAGACGAAGGCTGACCTGCTGAAAGTCCTCGCCACCGTCGGCTACGCCTCGCCGTTCGGTCTCGGCATCGAAGCCGACGTCGCCGATCCGACGCGCTATGCCGTTTGGGGCGCGCAGGGCGGCCTCGGCATGCCTGACCGCGACTACTACCTCGGCAAGAAGGAATCGCAGGTCAAATATCGCGCCGCGTACAAGACCTACGTCACCAAGATCTTCGAACTGATGGGCGACGCCAAGCCGGCCGCCTCGGCCGACGCGGTCATCAAGTTCGAGACCGAGATCGCCAAGGGCCATTGGGCCCAGGAAGAACTGCGCAAGACCGACAAGGCCTTCAAGGCCATGGACTTCGCGGGCTTCCAGAAGCTCGTCCCGAACATCGACCTCACGAAGTTCGCCGCCGACGCCGGCCTGCCGCAGCCGACCAACATGGTCGCTTACGGCGACACCTCGATCACCGCCGGCGCCAAGCTGGTCGACAGCCAGTCGCTCGCAGCGTGGAAGAAGTACCTCGCCTTCCACATCGCCTCCGACAACGCGACCTTCCTCACCAAGGCGTTTGACGACGCGAACTTCGCCTTCACCTCCTCGATCTCCGGCGTCACCGCCAAGCGCGATCGCTGGAAGCGCGGCGTGAACCTGCTCGACAACAACATCGGCGAAGCGCTCGGCGAAGCCTACGCCGCGAAATTCTTCCCGGCCGAAAACAAGCAGAAGATGGAAGCCCTCGTCGGCAACCTGAACACGGCCCTGAAGTCGCGCATCGAGAAGCTGGAGTGGATGGACGAGCCGACCCGCGCGGCCGCTCTCAAGAAACTCGCCAACTTCGAAGTCCGCGTTGGCTACCCGAACAAATGGCGCGACTACTCCGCCATGCAGGTCGACAAGTCCAAGCTGTTCGAGAACGTGATGGCCGCTCGCCAGTTCGAGTGGAACCGTCAGGTCGCCGAACTTGGCAAGGCGGTCGATCGCGAAGAGTGGGACATGAACGCGCAGACCGTGAACGCGTCCTACAACCCGCTGATGAACCAGATCACCTTCCCGGCCGGCATCCTGCAGCCGCCCTTCTTCGACGTGAACGCCGACCCGGCGGTCAACTACGGCGCCATCGGCGCTGTCATTGGCCACGAGATCGGTCACGGCTTCGACGACCAGGGCTCGGCGTTCGACGACAAGGGCGTGCAGCGCGACTGGTGGACGGCCGAAACCAAGGCCAAGTTCCTCACCGCCACCAAGCAGCTCAATGCCCAGTACGACGCCTACTGCCCGTTCCCGGACCAGTGCATCAAGGGCGAGCTGACCACCGGCGAAAACATCGGCGACCTCGGCGGCATGATCATGGCCTATACCGCCTACCACCAGTCGCTCGACGGCAAGGAAGCTCCGGTGATCGACGGCCTCACCGGCGACCAGCGCTTCTTCCTGTCGTGGGCTCAGGTCTGGCGTGCGGTTGCGCGTGAAGACGCCGCCCGCCGCCTGCTGACGCTCGATCCGCACTCCCCGCCAGCCTACCGCGTCAACGGCGTCGTGCCGAACATCGACGCCTGGTACACGGCGTTCGACGTCAAGGAAGGCGACAAGATGTATATCGCGCCCGAGAAGCGCGTCCGCATCTGGTAACGACCCAGCCCCCGCCGGCAGGGGGATGAGGCTGACTTAGGTGAAGCCCGCGGTCCTCGGATCGCGGGCTTTTCTTTTGCCGCTTTCCGGGGCCGCCCTGCAGCCCCGCGCTTGCCTTTGGCGCCCACACCATCAAGAGTCCCTCCGTACGCCGCATCGGGCGCCCACATGGGGAATTGCTTGACCGCCAGCCTGCTGAAACGCCTTGGCCTCGCGGCCGCCGCGGCAAGCCTCCTGCTCGCATCCTGCGCCGCCCCGATGACGCCCCTCGCTGAGCAACAGGGCGGCGAGACTGCGCTCACCGAAAAGCCGCAAGTCGGTATCGCCCGTCTGCCGCGTCCGCGCGCCGGCGATGATTTCTACGCCCACGTCAACAGCGACTGGCTCCAGTCCTACGAACTGCCCGCCGACAAGGCCTCCTACGGCGCAGCCGAGGAACTCGCCGAAACCGCCGAAGCCGAAGTCCGCACGATGATCGAGGAGATCATCGCCAGCCATCCGAATCCCGGCACGATCGAACAGAAGATCGCCGATCTCTATTCCGCCGCCCTCGACGAAGACGCCATCGAGAAGCGCGGCATCGATCCCATCCGCCCGCATCTCGAACGCATCCGTTCCGCCCGCACCTATGAGGATGTGACCGACCTCATGGGCGTCATCGGCTACAACTCGCCGATCACCGCGGGCGTTGCGCCCTCGCCCGCCGATCCGGACGCCAACGCCGTCTGGGTCTCGCAGGCTGGCCTCGGCATGCCCCATCGCGGCTACTATCTCGACTTCGGCCTGCAATCGACCGTGCTGCAGGTCGCCTATCGCCGCCACGTCGCCAACATTCTCGGCCTGCTCGGCTATCCCGATCCGGAAGAAGGCGCGCAGCGCATCTACAATCTCGAATACCGCATCGCCCAGGCGCACACCGACGAAGACCGCTCGATGAGCGCCGAGGACACGATGAAGACCATGAGCTACGACCAGCTCAAGGCCTTTGCCCCCGGCTTCGACTGGGACCGCTTCCTCGCCTCCGCAGGCTTCACCGGCGCGGCGCGTTTCGTCATCACCGACAATACCGCCGTCCCCGCCCTTGCCGCTCTCGTGAAGCGCGTGCCGGTGGATGACTGGAAGCTCTGGCTTGAATTCCACTACGCCAGCGATTTCTCGCCCTACCTGCCGAAGGCTTTCTACGACAGCGCCTTCGATTTCTTCACCCGCCAGCTATCCGGTGTCACGGAAAGGCCCGAACGCTGGCGGTTCGCCGTCGGCATCGTCAACGAACAGCTCGGCGACGCCGTGGCCCAGCTCTATGTGAAGCGGTACTTCCCGCCCGAGAACAAGGCGCAGATCGACGGCATCGTCACCAACATCCACGCCGCCTTCGAGGCGCGCATGCGCAACCTCGACTGGATGGACGACCAGACCCGCGCCGCCGCCCTCACCAAGCTCGCCGCCCTGCAGGGCATGATCGGCTATCCCGACACGTGGCGCGACTACACCGCCTTCCCCGTCGAACCCGGCAAGCTGCCGGAGGCGGTCTATGCCGGCTATCTCTTCGAATGGGGCCAGCAACGCATCGATCTCGGCAAGCCGGTGGACCGCCGCCGCTGGCCCACGCCCGCGCACGTGATCAACGCCTTCTACAATCCGCTCGGCAACACGTTCGTGCTGCCCGCCGGCATCCTCCAGTCGCCCTTCTTCGATCCGAAGGCCGACCCGGCCGAAAACTATGGCGGCATCGGCGCCGTCATCGGCCACGAGATGAGCCACGGCTTCGACGATCAGGGCCGCCAGTTCGACAGCGCCGGCCGCACCTTCAACTGGTGGACCGAGGAAACCGACGAACGCTTCGTCGAACGCTCGGATCGCCTGATCGAGCAGTATGACGGCTACTGTCCGTATTTCGGCGCCTGCGTGAATGGCCTCGGCACGCTGGGCGAAAACATCGGCGACCTGTCCGGCCTCGAGATCGCCTACGCCGCGTGGCGCATGTCACTGGGCGGCAAGGAAGCGCCCGTTATCAACGGCGTCACCGGCGACCAGCGCTTCTTCCTCGCCTACGCGAAATCCTATCGCGACAAGGTCCGCGAAGAACTTGCCCGGGCCCTCCTCGAAGGCGACAGCCACGCGCCCAGCCGCTATCGCGTCAACGGCGTCGTGAGAAACATGGACGCCTGGTACGCCGCCTTCAACATCAAGCCTGGCGACCGCCTTTACCTCCCCCCCGCCGAACGCGTGAGAATGTGGTAACTCCCGAAAACGAGGGAAACTCGCTGTACAAATCCAAGGGAAACAGACGCACCTGTTTCCAATGATCTCAAAGCTCTGGCCCAAAAAGATGAGGGAAACAGAGCTTTGGATTCAATGGCATCATGCGCGGGCTTATAGTGCTGCGCATGACACGAGCACGAAACCTCGCACCTGGCTTAGGCAACCCGCCGCTCCTCCAGCGTTTGCTGGACGCGGTGACGTGCGCGTTCGTGTGTCTCGTGCAAGGCGTCCGCGCGACGTTCGGGATGCGCTTCAACCGCCGGCCCCATGATTGGCACATGGCGCCCGCGGCCGAAGCTCTGCCCCAGACGAAGCCCGGCATTCACACTGAGGAAAACCTCACCACCCCCACCG
>JAOATF010000134.1 GCA_030158285.1 Hyphomonadaceae bacterium | reverse complement strand
CGGGATCGGGCTCGATCTTCTGGCGCAGGCGATAGATGTGCGTCTCCAGCGTGTGGGTGGTGACGTTGGCGTTGTAGCCCCACACTTCGGAGAGCAGCTCCTCGCGGCCCACCGGCTTGCCGCCGGCGCGATAGAGGTATTTCAGGATGTTCGTCTCTTTCTCGGTGAGACGGATCTTCCGGTCCTTGTCGTCGATCAGCAGCTTTGCCGCTGGGCGGAACTCGTACGGACCGAGGCGGAAGGTAGCATCCTCGCTCTGCTCGAACGTGCGCAGGTGCGCCCGCACGCGGGCGAGCAGCACCGAGAACTTGAACGGCTTGGTGACGTAGTCGTTGGCGCCACTGTCGAGCCCGAGAATGGCGTCCGCATCCGTCGTCTGCCCGGTCAGCATGACGATGGGCGCGGCAATGCCGTGCTTGCGCATCAGGCGGCAGGCGTCGCGCCCGTCCATGTCCGGCAGCTCGACATCGAGAATGATCAGGTCGGCCCGCGCTTCCTCGGCCTTCTTGATGCCCTCGCCCGCCGAGCCGGCATGCTCGATCCGGAAGCCTTCATGCAGCTCGAACTGCTCGGCCAGGGCCTCGCGCAGTTCCTGATCGTCGTCGACCAGCAGGATCGTCTTGGCGGCGGTCATGTGGCGGCGTCTCCAGTCCCCGGTATATGTGTTGTTCCGGGCATACCAAGTCTAGGTAGGATGGGCCAAGCAAGGAAGCCATCACGAAGCGGACAGCCAATGGCGGAAACACGGTTCAGCGCGGAAAGCTCAGGCCGTCTCCACTGGCCGGGTGGTTCCGCCCGTTGCGCCCTGGGGCGCGGCGGCGTCACCCCGGCAGATGCCAAGACTGAGGGAGATGGCGCGTCCCCGCTGGGAATCTGGCCATTGCGGCAGGTGTTCTGGCGCGCCGACCGCCTGCCCCGGCCCGAAACCGCCCTGCCAACCGAGGCCCTGATCCCCGAAGCCGGCTGGTGCGATGACCCGGCGAGCCCGTTCTACAACCTGCCTGTCCTCCTGCCCTTTGCGATGGGCCACGAGACACTCTGGCGGGATGACAGCGTCTACGATCTCATCGTCGTGCTCGGCTACAACGACGCCCCCGTCATCCCCGGCAAGGGCAGCGCCATCTTCCTCCACCTCGCCCGCCCGGCGTATTCACCAACGGAGGGGTGCGTGGCCTGCGCGCAGGACGATCTTCTCGCCCTGCTGGAGATAGCCCGGCCAGGCGATGCGCTGGAGATCGTGCGCTAGGCGCCTGTTCCCCGCCAAATCGACAACCGCCACGCGCCCCGCTAACACCGGCGCATGAACATGCGCACGCTCTTCTTCGCCGTCGCCGCCCTCGTGGCGATGTCGCATCTCGCCAACGACTGGATCGAGCTCGCCCAGCCCTGGGGCCTCGTCTGGAAGGCCTCCGGCATCGTCCTCCTCGGCCTCTACGCCCTCAGCCAGCGCGCGTGGCTTGCGGGCGCCGCCCTGTTGTTCTGCGCGGCGGGCGATGTGCTGCTCGAACTCGTCTTCGTCTACGGTATGGCTGCCTTCGCCATCGGCCACCTGTTCTACATCGCCTGTTTCGTCGAATGGGGCCGAATCCTCGGCCTCAACAAGCGCGACTTCCCGGTCGTGATCCTCGTACTCATCGTCTCGGTTGCGCTGATGGCGTGGTTCCTGCCCGGCATGCAGGCCGAAGGCCTGCTGATCCCCGGCCTTGCCTATCAGGTCATCATCACCAGCATGGTCTGTTCAGCCTTCATCGTGAAAGCGCCGATGCTCGCGCGCCTCGGCGCAGTCGTCTTCATGCTGTCCGACACGCTGATCGCCGTCGGCCTCTTCGCCAAGTTACAGGTGCCGCCGGGTTCGGTGTGGATCACCTACGCCGGCGCCCAGATCATGATGGCCTGGGGCATGAGCCGCATCGCCCCCTATCGCGACCGCGCCAACAGGCAGGCCCCAGCCACAGCCTAGCCCCGCGCACCGAACAGCGCCGAACCCACCCGCACGCTGGTCGCGCCGAACAGCACGGCGATGTCGTAATCCGCGCTCATCCCCATGGAGAGCTTCGCGACGCCATTGCGCGCGGCGATCTTCGCCAGCAGCGCAAAGTGCGGCCCCGCAGGCTCCTCCGCCGGGGGGATGCACATCAGCCCCTCGATCGCGAAGCCATAGTCACGCCGCATCGCCGCGATGAACGCGTCCGCATCCCGCGGCGCCACGCCCGCCTTCTGCTCCTCCTCGCCGGTGTTGACCTGCACGTAGAGCCGGGGCGTCTTCCCCGCTTGCACAAACGCATCCGCCAGCGCCCCCGCCAGCTTTGTCCGGTCGAGCGTCTCGATCACGTCGAACAGCGCCACCGCCTCGCGCGCCTTGTTCGACTGCAGCGGCCCGATCAGCCGCAGCTCCAGCCCCGCATGCGCCGCGCGCCGATGCTCCCAGCGGCCTTCCGCCTCCTGCACGCGGTTCTCGCCGAACACACGCTGGCCCGCCGCCAGCATCGCTTCGATCCGCTCGTCCGGCTGCACCTTGGAGACCGCGACCAGTTCCACGCCAGCGGCCTCCCGCCCGGCGCTCTTGGCGGCGGCGGCAATGCGGGCAAGAACATCGCTGCGCGCCGACGCGATCTCGTGAAGAAGCTTTTCGTCCATGCCTGCCTCTCCCTCTCCCGCCTCGGCACGTCAAGCCGCCGCCCGGCGCAAGCTCCTGATGGCCGCCCGCCTCGCAAAGCCCGCCCGCACGAAATCCGGCCGCGTCCTGCCGCGCGCTTTCTTCGTCACCGACCCCATCCGCACGCCCGATCCGCTGAAAGTCGTCAAACGCCTGCCGCGCGGCTTCGGCGTCATCTGGCGCCATTTCGGCGAAAGCACGCGCCTTGCGACCGGCCATGCCCTTGCCCGCGCCTGCCGCCGCGGCGGCCTGATCCTGCTCGTCGCCAATGATCCCGCGCTGGCCCGGCGCATCGGCGCCGACGGCGTCCACTGGCCCGAGCGCCAGTTGCGTGGTGTTCGTGCCCGCTGGCCCGGACAGATCGAAACCGCCTCGGCCCATTCCCGCGCCGCCCTCACCCGCGCAAAGCTGCATGGCGTCGATGCTGTCTTCCTCTCCGCCGTCTTTCCAAGCCGCAGCCCGTCCGCCGGCGCACCGCTGGGGTCCCTGCGCTTCAACCGCCTCGCATTGGCCTCACCCCTGCCCGTCTACGCGCTCGGCGGCATCGCGCCGGACAATGCGGCGCGAATCGCGAAGCACGCAGCCGGATGGGCCGCGATCGAAGCCGTGATGGATGCTTGGGTGAAAACCTAGGCGGGGAAAGTTTAGAAGGAGAACGCCGACTCGATGCGCACGGAGGCTTCAGCGCCGCCCTTGCCGAAGTTCTGCGCCGGGTTCGACAGCGAGGTGGCGACCGAGTCGCCCTTCACGGTGACGCCGCCGCCGAGACGGAAGCGCGGGGTGACCTGATAGTTGACGCCGGCGGTGACTTCCTCACGCGCGAACAGTTCGTTCTGCGAGCGGCTGGTCAGGTCGAGCGTGACGTTCCAGTTGGTGGCCGGTTTCCAGGTCAGTTCGAGCTGGTCCTTGGTGATCGGGCCGACCGGCAGGAGCGACCGCTCCGACTCGCCACGGCTGAGGCCAAGGCCGAAATTGAAAGCGGGGGCATCCTGCTCACCCTCGGCAACAGCAGCCTTGGACTGGCCAGCCTGCTGCTGGTTGCTGGCGGAGCTGGATTGCGCTGCATTGCCCTGCGCAAAGGCAGGGGCCGCGACAAACGTCGCCGCCGCAAGGCAAAAAAGTGATGCAGATACGCGCATGTCCACCCTCTTGGCCGACATATTACCCACAACTCGCTTCGTAGAAGTTAACGACAGTTAATGCACGCCCCAAAACACGGATTTCTCCAAGGGGTGTCACTAATTACGCACAGTGAACTCAACCAATAGCCCGTCATTGCTGGCATTTGTGTGACCTGGGCTGAGTCCTGCCGGTATCGGAATATCGGCCCCGGAGGAGGCCCAGCCCACGCCAACCTCCAGATTATGGGAAATCTCGCGACTCACCCCGATCAACCAGGAGGTTCCCTCCAGCCGACTCAGCTTGTCTTCGGACCAGCCGACCTCTGCGCCGAAGCGCCAGCCATCCTCGGTCTTCTTCACCAGCCCGATCTCCCAGGCGTCGTAATCGCCGCTGCCCGCGGCCCAGGCATTGCTGCTGGTGAGCCAGCGCACCCCGCCGGTCCAGCCATCGTGCTCCAGCTCCAGGCCCGCGCCCCAGGCTTCGTAACCGCCGAATTCCGGACGTCCGGCAGCTGAATCGGCGCTCGAATAGGTCACCGCCGCGCGCACGCGCAGGCCCTGTTCAGCGAACTGACGGGCGAAAGACACCCCGCCCTCCCAGACATTCTCGAGGTCTGCCGACGCCAGCCCCGGCCCGCTTGCTTCAGGATCGAAATCCGCTGTCCGGTGATTGGCTTCCGGCGTGTACGACACGCCCAGCCGCAGCCCCAGCCAGCGAGGGCTCAGATAGGTCGCCTTGGGCGAGGCGCCAGTCACGTCGTTCCTCGCCCGGGTGACGACCATGCCGGTGGGGTCCAGACCCGGCGAAAACGCCGAAACACGGGTCAAAACGGTCGGGGCGCGCGCATCCAGCCGGGCGGCCGCACCCACATCATAGCCGAGCACCGCATCGCCCCAGGGGGAGGACAGGCTCACCGAGGCGGCTTCGACTGCGACAAAATTCTTTTCATCGAAGGGCGCGCCGCCCACGGCGAGGCCCGTGGCGGGCGAAACCGGCGACAGCGTGCCGCCGGCCAGGCTCGCACAGGCCGGATTCACAGGCGCACACGTGCCCAGCGCCCCTGAAAAAGCAGGCCTTGTCCGAGCGTCACGATCATATCGCACCGCCCCCAGCCACTCCAAAGTCAGCCCATTGTCGAACGTGTCGGAGCGCGAAACCTCAAGCAGGGCCGAGCCCATCAGCACATCGGCGGCAGTTGCAACCGCGCTGTCGGATTCCACGCCATTTGCGACCAGCGTGGCCTGCACCTTGGTCGTCCACTCCCCATCGCCCTCCTGGGCAAAGGCAGGCGCGCCAACCCCAATAAAGAGGGCCGCGAGCGTAATCGTGGGCCGCATGCCAGAATTCCTCCGCAATCTCCGGTCAATCCAGACTCTATATGAGGCGGTCTTGCGGCGGGGCTAACGGCGCCCGGGCCTTGCGCGCTGGATGGACCAGAAGCTAAGGAAGCGGCTCCCCCGGCCTCATTGGGGAGCTTCCAAATGGGGGCGCTGTACGCGCCGGCTGACGGAGTGACGTTGTGATGCTTTCCCGCGTGGCGGCTGCCGCCCTTCTGGCTACGGCTGCCCTTTCGATCAGTGGCTGCGCCGTCTTCGGGTCGTCGACCGCGAATACCTCATCCTCTTCCGCCGCCGACATGGGCCCGGAAGAAACCGGTTCGCTGGGCGTGAACTCCTATCTGTGGCGCGCCACGCTCGACACGCTGGCCTTCCTGCCGCTCGCTTCGGCGGACCCGTACGGCGGCGTCGTGATCACCGACTGGTATTCCAACCCGTCCAAGCCGGATGAGCGCCTGAAGGCCACCGTCTACATTCTCGACACCCGCCTGCGCGCCGACGGCATCTCCGCCGCCGTGTTCCGCGAAACGCTGGTCAACGGCTCGTGGGCGACGGCGACCGTCAGCCCCGACACCAACGTGGCCCTCGAGAACGCCATCCTGGCCAAGGCCCGCCAGCTTCGACTCGGCTCGTCGGAATAATTCCCCGTCGCCTTTCGTTCGGCAGCGGGATGTGCGAACCCCGCCACTACTGACCGGACGAGAGCGACGACATGGCCACCCGCTACAATCCCAAGGAAACCGAGCCCAAGTGGCGCGCAGCGTGGGAGCGCGCCCAGGTTTTCCGCACGAAGTCCGCAAAGGAAGCGGGCGACATGCCAAAGGCCTACGTCCTCGAGATGTTCCCCTACCCGTCGGGCCGGCTCCACATGGGCCACGTCCGCAACTATGCGATGGGCGACGTCGTCGCCCGCTTCCGCATCGCCAACGGCTATAACGTGCTGCACCCGATGGGCTGGGATGCGTTCGGCCTGCCCGCCGAGAACGCCGCCATCGAGAAGAAAGCCCAGCCGCGTTCGTGGACGCTGCAGAACATCCAGGCGATGAAGGACCAGTTTGCGCCGCTAGGCCTCTCCTTCGACTGGTCGAAGGAAGTCACCACCTGCGAGCCGGACTATTACGAACAGCAGCAGCGCATCTTCCTGAAGATGCTGGAGAACGATCTCGTCTATCGCCGCACCGCGAAAGTGAACTGGGATCCGGTCGAGAACACCGTGCTGGCCAACGAACAGGTCGTCGACGGTCGCGGCTGGCGCTCCGGCGCCGTCGTCGAACAGCGCGAACTCGAACAATGGTTCTTCCGCATCACACATTACGCCGATGACCTGCTGGGCGCGCTGAATGGCCTCGACCGCTGGCCGGACAAGGTCCGCACGATGCAGGCCAACTGGATCGGCAAGTCGCAGGGCGCGAAGATCTGGTGGGAGATCGCGCACGCGCCCGCCGCTCTGTCGCGCGACAAGGATTCTTCCGGCCGCAACCACGCAAGCGATCCGATCGAAGTCTTCACCACCCGCCCGGACACGCTGTTCGGCGCGAGCTTCCTGGCGCTCGCCCCCGACCATCCGCTGACGAAAGCCATCGCCGAGCATCGCCCCGACGTTGCGAAGTTCATGGCCGATTGCGCCGCGCGCGGCACATCCGAAGCCGACATCGAGAAAGCCGAGAAAGTCGGCATCGACCTCGGCATTCGCGTGAAGCATCCGTTCGACCCGAGCTGGGAAATCCCGGTCTGGTCCGCGAACTTCGTGCTGTCGACCTACGGCACCGGCGCCATCTTCGGCTCGCCCGCCGGCGACCAGCGCGACATCGAGTTCGCCGAGAAATACGGCCTGCCCTTCAAGCCCGTCGTGCTGCCCCCCGGCGCCGATCCCGAAACCTACACCGTGCGCGGCGAGGCCTACACGGGCGACGGCACGATCTACAATTCCGACTTCCTCAACGGCCTGACCACGAAGGACGCGATCACCGCCGCCATCAAGGCGCTGCTGAACCGCCAGTCGGGCGAAGCCACCACGCAATACCGCTTGCGCGACTGGGGCGTCTCGCGCCAGCGCTACTGGGGTTGTCCGATCCCGATCATCAAGTGCGCGAAATGCGGAACCGTGCCGGTGCCGGACGACCAGCTGCCCGTCCTGCTGCCCGACAACGCCGACTTCTCCGAGCCCGGCAACCCGCTGGCCCGACACCCGACCTGGAAGCATGTCGACTGCCCGTCCTGCGGCGGCAAGGCCCAGCGTGAAACCGACACGATGGATACGTTCGTCGACAGTTCCTGGTACTTCGCGCGCTTCACCGATCCCAAATCGAAAGAGCCGATCAACAAGGAAGAGGCCGCCTACTGGCTGCCCGTCGATCAATACATCGGCGGCGTCGAGCACGCGGTCCTCCACCTGCTCTACTCGCGCTTCTTTACCCGCGCGCTGCGCGACTGCGGCCTGCTCGACCTGCCCTCGGGCGAGCCGTTCGCCGGCCTGTTCACGCAAGGCATGGTCACGCACGAGACCTACAAGTCCGAAACCGGTAGCTGGCTGCTGCCCGAAGAGATCGAGAAGCGCGACGGCGGCATCTTCGAGATCGCCTCGCACAAGCCTGTGACGCTCGGCCCGTCCGAGAAGATGTCGAAGTCGAAGAAGAACGTCGTCGATCCGCTGCAGATCATCGCCGACTACGGCGCCGATTGCGCCCGCTGGTTCACGCTGTCCGACAGTCCTCCCGAGCGCGACTTCGAATGGTCCGAAGCCGGCGTGCGCGGCGCATGGGGCTCGATCCAGAAACTGTGGGCGCTGGCCGAAGCCACGCCCGCCGCCGACGATGGCCCCGCCACGGAAGGCGAACCGCTGGAGCTGCGCCGCCTCGCCCACCGCACGGTTCGGGACGTGACAGCGGGAATCGAGAAATTCCACTTCAATGTCGGCATCGCTCGCATGAACGAGCTGGCCAACGCCCTGCGCAAGGCCGAGCAATCCACCGCCCCCGGCATGGCCACCGCCCGCCGCGAGGCGATGAAGCTGTTCGCCCAGCTCGCCGCCCCCTTCGCTCCTCACGTCGCCGAAGAGTGCTGGTCCGTTCTGGGAGGGGCCGGGATGGTCACGACCGCGAAATGGCCAGCCCCCGACCCCGCCCTGCTGGTCTCGGACACCCTGATCCTGCCGGTACAGATCAACGGCAAGAAACGCGCGGAAATCTCCGTTCCCGCCAGCG
Organism: Hyphomonadaceae bacterium; assembly: GCA_030158285.1. Taxonomy (GTDB): domain Bacteria; phylum Pseudomonadota; class Alphaproteobacteria; order Caulobacterales; family Hyphomonadaceae; genus UBA7672. The sequence continues at coordinate 3,544 of JAOATF010000134.1, read as the reverse complement.
CCGACAAGGCCGCCGTCGAGGCAATCGCCCGCGAGGACGATGCCGTGAAACAGCACCTGTCCGGCCTCACCGTGCAAAAGGTGATTGTCGTCCCCGGTCGTATCGTGAATATCGTCGCATCATGATCAGAGCTGCACTCCTTGGTCTTGCCCTCCTGCCGCTGACGGCCTGCGGCTTCACCCCCGTCTATGGCGGCGGACAGGGCGCCAGCTACGCCAACAGCGGCCCGATCTCGATCAACGAAATCCGCGCCACGGCCTCCGCCGGCGCCTCGCCCGGCCGCACCGGCCACTTCCTCCGGCAGGAGCTGGTGCACAGCGTCGGCCAGGGCGTCCCCGGCTTCACCTCCGGCACGCTCGACGTCGCGCTGACCCAGCGCATCGAACGCCTCGCCTTCGCGCCCGACCAGGCCGCCTCGCGCTCCGACTATGTCGGCAGCGCAACGTGGACGCTGCGCGGCGCCACCGGCGACATTCTTGGCACGGGCACGGTGCAGGAACGCGCCAGCTTCAACTTCGCCGACGCCGCCTATTCCGACATGGCCGCGCAGACCGCCGCGCAGGAACGTCTCGCCACGCTTCTCGCCCGCTCGATCCGCTCGGAGATGATCATCGCCGGCGGCAAGGTCGTGAACCCGAAGACCGGCAAGCCGATCGATCCCAACGCGCCGGAAAAAACACCCGCGCCCGCCGCCGCCCCACCGGCGACAACAGGTCAATGAAGCTCGCCGGCCAACGCGCGCTGGCCTTCTGCGAAAAGCCGCAAGGCAAGTCCCGCATCGCCCTCATCTTCGGCGCCGATCCCGGCCTCGTCTCCACTGCCGCCGACATGCTCGCCACGATGTGGGCGCCGGGCATCGACCCGTTCAACCTCATCAAGATGTCGGATGATGACATCCGCCGCGACCCGCAACTTCTCGCAGACGAACTGATCGCCCGCTCCCTGCTCGGCGGCGATCGCCTGGTCCGCCTGCGCATCGAGCGCGAGGTCGGCGCCAAGCCGGTGATCGAGATCCTCGCCGACATCGACAAGGGCATCCTCAATCCCGAAGCCAGCTGGATCATCGAAGGCGGAGACCTCGGCAAGACCAGCAAGCTGCGCGGCGCGTTCGAAGCCTCCGACAGTGCGCAGGCGCTGCAGCTCTATGCTGACGATGAAAGCACCATCAACGATCTCGTCACCCGCCGCCTCGCCGCCGCCGGCGTCGCCATCGATCCGCCCGCCCTCGCCGCATTCGTCGCTGAACTCCCTGGCGACCGTCGCATGGCGCTCTCCGAACTCGAGAAGCTGGAACTCTACGCCGTCGGCCTCGGCCGCGCCGTCACGCTCGAAGACGTCTCGCTTCTTGCTTCCGCCGAACAACCGCGCGGCGCGGACGACGCTGCCGACGCCGCCATTCTCGGCGACGCCCCGCAGGCGACGCTCTCGATCAACCGGTTTCTCGATTCCGGCGGCAATCCCATCTCCGCCCTGCGCACGCTGCACTTCCGCATGATGCGCGTGATGGACGCCATCGCCAGCAATGCCGGAACCGGCATGCGCCTGCGCCCGCCCATCTTTGATAAAGAGTGGCCCGCCTTCTCCCGCGCCATGCGCGACTGGCGCGCCCCCGCCATCCAGCGCACCTTCACCCGCCTCTACGAAGCCGAAAAATCCTGCAAGCAGGCCGGTGCGCCCTCGGACGCCATCATACGCAATCTCATCCACCGCATCGCGACGCGGACGATCTGAGATATTTCAAAGTCGATGAACCCATACCGCACCGCAGCGTGACTACCAGCACATTTCCCCCTCCAATGCGCCAAAACAAAAAACGCACCGGGGGACTTCATGAAACGCTCGCTCATCGCCGTATCCGTGCTCGCCATAGCCGCCTGCACCACACCGCAAACTCAAACGCCAACAGCCGCCACACCCACAGCCGCCATCGACACCTCAGCCGGCCAGCAGGTCTACGCCACCTTATGCGGCGCCTGTCACAATGGCGGCGATGAAACCGCGCCCGTGCTCGATGTGCTTCACACGCTCGGCAAGGAACGCGTCTCCGCCGCCCTCTCCCCCAGCGGTCTGATGGCGATGCAATCGAGCCTGCTCAACGCCGAACAGCGCGCGCACGTGATCACCTTCCTCACCGCGCCGCGGCCGGCACGTCCGCAATTCGCCGACGCCGATCTCGCGACCGACCCGACAGGCAAGAACCGCAGCGCCTATGTCGAGGGCATCGCCTATCCCGCGCGCCGCATCCGCGATGAACGCGACAGTCCGGAGGGCGAGCGCCCGCCCGCCTGGGCTGCGCCGAAACTCGCCGATGGCCCGTTCGATTTCGAATCATGGGAACAGCGCAAGCTGCATGTCTCCATCGTCACGCGTGGCCTCAACACGCCGCGCGCCATCGAATTTCTGCCCACCGGCGAAGCGCTGATCGCCGAACGCGCCGGACAACTCCGCATCGTCCGCAATGGCAAGCTTGATCCGACGCCCATCGCCGGCGTGCCCGCAGTCGCCGTGCTCGGCACCGCGACCGGCTTCATGGACGTGAAGCTGCATCCGGACTTTGCGAAGAACGGCCTGATCTACCTCGCCTATCACAAGCCCAGTCATGGTGAGTACGGCTCCAACGCCATCTTCCGCGCGCGCTGGGATGGCAAGGCGCTGGTCGACGGCAAGGACATCTTCCTCAGCGACGATGTCGATGCGCTCTACACCAAGATGATGTTCGGCCCCGACGGGAAGCTCTACTTCACCATCGGCTGCCCCGGCGTCGGTACGGATGAATCCATCGGCCGCGCACAGAAGCCGGATGATTTCGCCGGCAAGACGCTGCGCCTCAACGATGATGGCTCGATCCCGAAGGACAATCCGTTCGCTGGCAAAAAGGGCTACAACCCGGAGATCTTCACCCTCGGCCATCGCGTCAATCTCGGCCTCGCCCTCAATCCCTGGACGAAGGAATTCTGGGTCTCCGAGCATGGCCCGCAGGGCGGAGATGAAGTGAACATCCTGCGCGCCGGACAGAATTATGGCTGGCCCGTCGTCAGCGACGGCCGCTATTACGCCGGCCCGAAAGTCTCACCCGTCCCGTATCATGACGGCATGACGCGCCCGCACATTTCCTATGTGCCCTCGATCGCGCCGGGCGGCATGGTGTTCTACACCGGCGACAAATTCCCCGGCTGGAACCGCAACCTCATCCTCGGATCCATGCGCATGAGCAACTCGCCGCGCACCGGCCATCTCGAGCGCATCGTCTTCAACGAGAACTGGGAAATGATCCGGTCGGAAATGCTGCTGCTCGACCTGCACCAGCGCATCCGCGATGTGGAACAGAGCCCCGACGGCTATCTCTACGTCATCACCGACGAGGGAACCGACAGCGTGCTGATGAAGCTGGAACCCGGCCCGGCATAAATCCAGGCTGAAAACGGAAGCGGCGCGATCCGGGGGGAAATCGCGCCGCGTGATCCGTGGTGGGATCAATCTAGTGGTCACGGCAACTTCTTCTGGGGGGTCGGGGGGGACGGATAGAAGAAGCGCCGTGACAGGA
>JAOATF010000133.1:4572-11871 GCA_030158285.1 Hyphomonadaceae bacterium | reverse complement strand
TGTTGTCCCGGGCTCTTCACGCTCGCCTGCATCCACCCCGCGCCGTTGAACAGTGTACAGCTGCCCTCCTGCGGGGTCGACGGGGAGGAGTATAAGCCCGCGGCTGATGCCATGGAATCCAAAGCTCTGTTTCCCTCATCTTTTGGAGCCAGGTGCTTGAGATCATTGGAAACAGGCGCCTCTGTTTCCCTTGGATTTGTACAGCGAGTTTCCCTCATTCTCGGGGATCGGCGCGCCGACGCGCGCTGGCCGGATCCCCGCCTGCGCGGGGAATACGGCAGAGGGGATGGCAGTTTTGGACGCGCGCCCCGCCCGCCGTTGGCGTGTAGGCGTATTCGAGTTTCAGGCCGTCGGGGTCGGCGAAGAACACGGCGTAGTGGCCTTCGCCGTAGTCGGGATACTCCGTGGGCGGATCGGAGACGGTGAGATCGAGGTGATGGAAGAAGTTGGTCAATGCGGGGTGTCCACGTTCGATGCTGGCGCCGTTGTCTGCTGGATGCAGGCCATGTCGCCGGTTGGGTAGATGCCCTGTTTCGCCAGCATCACGGCGAGGGTTTCCTCCGTGTAGACGCGCTGGGCGACAGTTTCCGAAAATGGCGTGATCTCGACGCCGCCAAGACAAGACCGCATGAAGGCCTCTTCAACGAGCATGGCCTTGACGTTCAGCTTGCCGCTGGAGAACGGACCCTTCACCATTCCGGAGGTAAATTTGCTGCCGCGCTTCGCCGCTACGTCTTCCTCATCTCGGATCTGCAGCCATCCGGAATGGATGTGATGCCGTTCCGCGAACGCGGCTTGCGCGTCAAATTGCTCGCGCAGCTTGTCCACGTTGGCGCCCGGCGCAGCGGATGATTGAGCGAGTAGTCCCGCGTCGGCGCTTCCGTGCAGCAACACCATCGAACCTGGCTCGACCGTGATCGTCCGCGCCACAGGAAGGAAGTAGTTCGCGCACGACGAGTTGCATTGCCCTCGCACGACCATCTCGACGTCATAACGTGCCAGCCGATCACCGATCTGCAGGGCAAAGACTACTGGTCCGCCCGTTGAATCGAGTATTATGCGGGTCACGGGTGTGTTTTCGAGGCCATCTACGCACGCCAGCATTGGCGCCGCCGTGTGACCGCGCAGAAGGAGTTGGCCGTCTGAGTCCACCTGGCAGGGCGGGCCAGCTCCGAGCCCGGGATTCATGCTGACGCAGGCGGTTGTCAGCAAGCACGCAAGAGCTAGCAGGATGTTTCGCATTTATCCCCCAAACGCAAACCGGCGGCACCATAGCGCCGCCGGCATCAAAGCAAAATCAGGGGAGAGTCGCGCCTACTCCAGCGCCTGGCTCGCGTTCGGTTTCGATTGCAGCTGGATGTAGTTCTGGATGCCCATCTGGGCGATCAGCTCCATCTGCGTTTCGATGTAGTCGACGTGCTCCTCCTCGTTGTGGAGGATCTTGTAGAAGAGATCGCGTGAGCCGTAGTCGCGGACCTTCTCGCAGTGCTCGATGGCGTCGCGTAGGACGGGGATGGCCATCTGCTCCGTCTTCATGTCGCACTCGAGGATCTCTTTCACGTTCTCGCCGATGAAGAGCTTGCCGAGGTCCTGCAGGTTGGGGAGGCCTTCGAGGAAGAGGATGCGCTCGATCAGCCAGTCGGCGTGATGCATCTCCTCGATCGACTCGTCATGCTCCTTTTTGGCCAGTTCGGAGACGCCCCAGTCGCGCAGCATGCGCGAGTGCAGGAAGTACTGGTTGATCGCGGTCAGCTCGTTCTTGAGCGCCTGGTTGAGGAATTCGATGACCTTGGCGTCGCCCTTCATGGCGGAAATCCTTCGTATTGGGTGCTGGCCGCGCATGTGCGGGGAGGCGACCGTCCGGTACTAACGCTCAACAGCGCCCAATGACGCTGACTCTCAGCGCATTTCAAGTTGTTTTTATTGGATATTTTTGCGAATGCGAGGACGAAGCGTTCGCAGCCTATTCGGCGTGGACCATCTGCTGGTCGCTGGACATGGCGGCCATGCCCTTTTGCTCACGGATCATGCCGCACACGGTCTCGCAGCATTTCCCGCAATTGATCGTGGTGTCGTGGTGGCGGTGAACCTGCGCAGGGGAGCGAGCGCCCGCCGCGATGGCGTCGTTCACTTTCGCTGTATTGAGGGCCCGACACACGCACACGATCATGAGAGTGATTTGCATTAACCTGCGAGTGATTGTCAATCGCTTGTGTGCGCATGCGCGAAGGCAGGATGCCGCACTCGCCTAAAAGCGTACAGAATCAGCGGCTTCCGACAGGATCTGAACGCAGTTTGCGCGGGAGGAAGCCCGGGTGGTTGGCGGCCGTCATGGCAAAACTGGCCAGCAGCACGGCATTCCGGCGCATATCCTCGGCCTGCAGGGCTTCGAAGTAGTCGCGGTTGGTGTGGTGAGTCTTCGGCTCGTATTCCAGCGGGTCCTGGATGAACTGGAAGCCGGGCAGGCCGGCCTCGTCGAAGGAGACGTGGTCGGTGGCGCGGGCGATGCGCTGCGAGGCGTGCGTCATGCCGAGGTCGCGCAGGGGCTCCATCCACTCCTTGAACACCGGCGCGATGGCGCGGTTGCCCTGGCAGTGGACGCCGCGGATGGCGCCGGCGCCGTTGTCGACATTGAAGTAGGCCTGGAAGCGGCTGTGGTCGCGCTTCACCGGCTCCATCACGAAACCGCCGCCGGGGGCGGTCGAGGGTACGCCGCGCGCGCCGCCGAAATGCTTCGCCACATAAAGACGCGATCCGATGAGGCCCTGTTCCTCGCCATTCCAGAGGCAGAGCCGCACCGTGCGCTTGAGCGGGGCGTTGGTGGCCTTGAGGAGGCGCATCGCTTCCATCAGGGCGGAGCAGGCGCCGCCATTGTCGGTGGCGCCGGTGGAGGCGTGCCAGGAATCGAAGTGGCCGCCGATGATGACGACCTCGTTCGGCTGTGTCGTGCCGCGGATTTCGCCGACGACGTTGAACATCTCCGGGTTGTCGTACCAGGCGTTGCGGATGTCGGCTTCGATCACCACGGGCATGCCCAGCATCACGGAGCGGGCGATGCGGCCATAGTGTTCGGCCTCGATGGCGATGCGGGGGAGTTGCGTGTCGGGGCCATCGGTGCGCGAGCCGCCGAGCACGTTGACGACGCCATGCCCCTTGTTGGTGGAGAGCACGCCGAGCGCGCCTTCGCGGAAGAAGAAAGCGTTGCGGTTGTAGGCGCCGGAGGCTGATGGCGGGCGTGATGCGGGCGTTGTGGGCAGTGTGCCTTGCTCGGCCGGAAGCGGCGGGGTTTCCATCTGGTCGAGATCGGTTTGCGACAGGCGGCGCGCGACAGGATCCCACTGGGCGCGCATCTCCACCGGCGCCTGGCCGAGGATCCACTTGCCGCGCAGCTTGCCGCGATATTGCTGCAGGGCGCTCTCGTCCGTCTCGGTGACGACGATGCATTCGCCGCTGACGAGGCCTTTGGTGCCCGGCGTCCACGCGACCGACATGCCGGAGATCGGGAAGGCGTTGGGCGAGGTGGCGTGCAGGTAGAATTTCTCGTTCGACCAGCCGCGCGGGAAGCCGTTATTGCCGCCGGTCGGGTCGGTGAGCCACGGCTCCATCGCGGCGCCGGTGAGGCCCCAGCCTTTCAGCTTCTCGACGACCCATTCGGCCGAGCGCTTGATGCCCGGTGAGCCGGAGAGGCGCGGGCCCAGCACGTCCATCATGTAGCTGGCGGTCTTCATCACCTCGGAGCGTTCGGGATCGAGGCCGAGCGCACGGATGGCGGCGAGCGCGCTGTAGTCCAGGCTCTCGGCGGCGGCGGCGCCCGAGAACAGGGCCGGGGCGAGCGCGGACGCCGCGCCTGTCATCATGAACGTCCGACGGTTCATCAGTCTCCCCGCATATCTGCTGGAGCGACGTTAGAGGCCCGTTGCGGGCGCGTCGATTGCCCCTGCGCGCACGACCCTGTTAAGCAGGGCGCATGGACATACTGATGACCGCACTGATCATTGGGATCATCGGCCTTGCGGTCGCGCCCTTCTTCCTGCTCAGCGGGGCCTTTGGCGCACCCAAGCGGGTGAAGACGCATGACCCCGAGCGCAATGATGGTCCGGTGACGCCTGTGCCGACGGATGCCAGCGGGCCGTTTCCCGGCATCGGCAAGAAGAACACGCAGGATCCGGACAGCGATTCCGGCGGCGATGGCGGCGACGGGGGCGGAGATGGGGGAGACTAGACGGGCGGGGAGATGAGACGATGCGTTTGATGATTCCGGCTCTGCTGGCAGCCATGGGCGCCGCGCCGGCGCTGGCCCAGACGTCCTACCTTCCGGTCTTTGCGACCGTTGAGCGGGTCTATTTCGTCGATACATCTACGGAGAAAGGCCTGCCTCTAGCCTTTTCGGTCCATGTGCTGGTGGCGATCGATCCGCCGCTGAAGCGCGGAATCAGCGCACGGGAGATGACGGTTTCGGTCAATTGCACCGCAAATACCTTTACCATAACGGGGCTGGTTTCGCTGGACCGGGACCGCAAACAGGTCAGCACGGACCCTGCGCCAACCGATCCGGCGCCAGCGGGCGGGCCTTTCCAGGGTATTCGCGACTATCTGTGCGACGGCAAAATCCCAGCCGGGGCAACACGTTATGATACGCGAGAGCTGGCGCTGGAGACCGGATTCAGGATAATCGCGGCCAATCGGACTGATCCGGCGAGACAGTGACCCAACGGTGTTGACAAGGGCGGGGGTCGACTGTAGCTGCACGCGTTCGAAATTCAGACCTAACTCTGACCGAGAAAGGCTCCGCGCCGGAGCATGACAACCGTTTCCGTTAAACCGGCTGATGCCGTGAACAAGTGGGTAGTGATCGACGCCGAAGGCGTCGTTGTGGGCCGTCTGGCCTCCTACATTGCCCTGCGCCTGCGTGGAAAACACCGCGCGGACTACACCCCGCACGTTGACCTCGGCGACCACATCGTCGTCATCAACGCGGACAAGGTGGCCATGACGGGCCGCAAGATGGTGCGCAAGCAGTACCACCGCCACACCGGTCACCCGGGCGGCATCAAGACCACGACCCCGCAGAAGATCCTCGCTTCGAAATTCCCGGAGCGCGTGGTCGAGCTGGCCGTGAAGCGCATGATGCCGGGCGAGAGCCCGCTGGCCCGCAAGCAGTTCTCGAAGCTCCGCGTGTACGCCGGCGCCGAGCATCCGCATGCTGCGCAGAACCCTGAAGTCGTGGACTTCAAATCGAAGAACTCCAAGAACGCGAAAGTCGCCTGATCATGGCCGAAGCCGTCGAATCCCTGAGCTCGATCAAGGACCTCAACGTTAAAGCCGCCGCCGCGAAAGCGCCGGTCGCCGCCAAGATCGACAAGCTGGGCCGTTCCTACGGCACGGGCCGCCGCAAGACCGCCACCGCGCGCGTCTGGGTGAAACGCGGCACGGGCAAGATCACGGTCAACGGCAAGACGATCGAAGAGTACTTCGCCCGTCCGGTGCTGCGCCTGATGATCCGCCAGCCGCTGGAAGCCGCCAAGCGCGAAACCGAAATCGACATCGTCTGCACGGTCAAAGGCTCGGGCCTCACGGGCCAGGCTGGCGCTGTGCGTCACGGCATCGCCCGCGCGCTCGTTGAGTTCGAACCGGATCTGCGCGTCGCCATGCGCCCGCAGAAGCTGCTGACGCGCGACCCGCGCGCCGTCGAACGGAAGAAATACGGCAAGGCCAAAGCCCGCCGGTCCTTCCAGTTCTCGAAGCGCTAGTCCGCTCGATATCTGTCTTTCGAGAGGGCGCTTCGGGAAACCGAAGCGCCCTTTTGCTTTTGGGGGGGCGAACCCATGATCCGCTTTCTGCTGCTTGTTTTGACCGGCGCTTTCTCAAGCGGCTGCACGACCAGCAAGCCGGTCGCCCCCTTGGTGTTCGACTTTGTCCGGCGCGGAGATGACGGGCTTACGATGAGGATTGGCCAAGCAATCGTAAGCGAACTCGAAGCGTCCGGTGAGTTCGTGTCACGTAAGGTTGCCACTGAGTCACCCAATCTTCAGGTGCAGTTAAACGGCCACGCGATCTCGCGGGAGGTAGGCGGGCGAGTCGACGCGAGCGTGGCGTTGGAAGTCCGACGAAGCGACACGGCTTCATCGACGTCCATTCGATGCTATGCGGATGAGACGGTAGTTTGCGGGCGCGCCGCCCTGGAGTTCGTGCGTCTGAGTACTGTGCGATAGTATTGGGATTGCTGCCATGACCCCCAAAGTCTTCATCGACGGCGAAGCCGGCACGACCGGGCTGCAGATCCGCCAGCGGCTTGAGCGTCGGCGCGACCTGGCTGTCATTTCCATCGATCCGTCGATGCGGAAGGACGCGGCCGCGCGCGCGGCGATGCTCAACGAAGCCGACGCGGTTGTGCTGTGCCTGCCGGACGATGCGGCGAAGGAGGCGGTGAAGCTGGTCACCAACCCCAACACCGTCATCATCGATGCCTCGACGGCTTTCCGTGTCGATCCGCAGTGGGTCTATGGCTTCCCGGAGATGGCGGATGGGCATCGCGTGCTGATCGAACGCGCGAAACGGATCAGCAATCCGGGGTGTTATCCGACGGGCTTCATCGGCCTGATGGCGCCGCTTGTTGATGCGGGGCTGGTGCCGGCCTCCACGCCGGTCACGGTGAATGCCGTCTCGGGCTATACGGGCGGCGGCAAGGGGCTGATCGAGGAGTTTGCACACGCGCCGCCCGAGACGACGCACGACGCTTTCCGCGCCTATGGCCTCACGCTGGCGCACAAGCACGTGCCCGAGATGACGAAGTATGCCCGCCTCGCCCATGCGCCGGTGTTTGCGCCGAGCGTGGGGCGCTATGCGCAGGGCATGCTGGTGGAGGTTCCGCTGCAGCTCTGGTCGATCCCCGGAACGCCGACGCCGGCGCAACTGCGCGAGGCGCTGGCCGACTTCTATCAGGGCGAGCGGTTTGTGTCGGTCGCGAGCGAGGACGAGACGCTGGCGCTGCAGAGGGCGCGGGCGGGCGCAGGCGGCTATGTCGAGCCGCTTGATCCCGAGGCGCTGAACAACACCAACAACATGAAGCTCTACGTCTTCGGCAACGAAGCGACGCAGCAGGCGCGCCTCGTGGCGGTGCTCGACAATCTCGGCAAGGGCGCATCAGGCGCCGCGGTGCAGAACCTCAATCTCGCGCTGGGACTGGATGAAGGTGCGGGGTTGTAGAGAGGCTTGTGAGCCCGCCCTCGTGGTTCGACGGGCGGCCTTCGGCCTGCTCACCATGAGGGCTCTCTCTGACGCCTGCGAGAGCCCTCATGG
>JAOATF010000133.1:0-4562 GCA_030158285.1 Hyphomonadaceae bacterium | reverse complement strand
GGGCTACTCTATTAACTGCCGCGTAGCCCTCATGGTGAGCAGCGACCAACGGGAGCGCCCGTCGAACCATGAGGGCGTGCTTACAGGTGTCAGCCAAATGGACCGCCGGGCTCCTGCCTGGCATGCTCGTCGTAAGCGCGTCACTGGCCGCCAGGTTTCGAGGGGCGATGAAAGCGTCCTGCAAGCGCGTCGGGGTTGCGTTGTTGGACTTCTTCTGTTGCTCGGCGCATCGCTTCGAGAGTCCTATCAGTGTGCGCCGATTTCTTTCTCCGCTCATCGGAATTCTTCGCCCATGTCAGCGAAACACTGAACGCGTTTTCACAAGGATTACCCCTGCGCCTACCTGCAGGCGTTCCTTCATCGCCGGAGCAACACCCCGCCCAATGCAAGTCTGTCAGCTCGTGTACAAACAACAGTTGCTGAATATCCACGCCACCGCGCCGGCACTGCGGATTCGAGCAATGATGATGGGGAACGACCGTCTGTCGGGTGTAGCGAGTTACCTTGGAGCGATCGCTCCTTGCTGATTTGCCGCGCCGATCAATTGGCGAAGCAAATCCGGTTTCCGAAATCACAATCTCGAAGTCAGGAACATTTGCGAGCGCTTCTGCGCGCGAGACGCGACGACCAAGAAAAGGCTCGGGTTCTCTCGCCATGTCATTCTCCCGGTTAGAAACCTAACCAAGATCGAATGTTCTTGCAATGTTCTAATTCTGCTTTTCGTCGCGACCAATGAAAGATGCCGGGCGGGAGCCCGGCGGTCCCGTTACGCCGCTACGACGCCCGTCTCACGCGCGTGGTCGATCGCGTCGAGTTTGTCGAGGAGGTATTCGAGGTCGGCGCGGGGGATGGCCTGGAATTGCGTGAGGACGCGTTCGACCATGCGTTGGCGGAAGCGTTCCTTGTCGGCGGGGCCGCCGTCCATCTCGGTCTTGTGGAAGATCTCGATGGCGAGGCGGAAGGCGGTGAACATGCCCGAGGGCAGACCCGCGCGTTCAAAGATGGTCTTGAGGCCCAGCGTGCCGGCGTCGTGGATCATCAGCCAGGCCTTGGCGCGCGGCACAGCCGACAGCTCGCTCATCGCATGCTCGACGAAGCCGATATGGCCGAGGCACAGCGCGCGCATGATCAGCGACGGCGTGAGGCGGCCGTTGAGGTGCAGCTGCTGGACGAAGCGCTCGGGATCGGTCGTAAGGCCGGCCTGCTCCACCAGGTCCAGCGTCGCGCGTTCGCGGGCGCCGGCGGCGATCTCGATGGCGAGTTGCGGGGGCAGCTCGTGCGTGTTGACGAGGCGGTCGAACAGCTCGCCGGAGACGATGTTCACCAGCTTTTCGGTGATGTGCATCGGCAGCGAGGACCGCGAGACCAGCGCCGACTGGATGTCGTTGTCGTTGGCGAAGCGCTTGATGACGCCGGCATAGGCATCATCGGAGAAGGCGGCGCCTTCGTTGAGCGTGGCGGCTTCGACGGCCTCTTTGGAGCCGTAGAGCGAGATCACTTCGGTGAGGCCTTCGCCCAGCGTCGGGCGTTGCGCGATGGCGACCTGTTTCTCGGACGAGCCGGCGAGCACGATCTCGACCAGGTCTTCGTCGGTGATGACGGGGGAGTTCTTGAGGACCGGAACGGCGATGACGTCGATGTCCTTCGCCAGCTTGATCGCGATGTCGCGCGGCAGCTTGGGCGAGTTGCGCAGGGTGACGGCGAGCGCGCGGCGCACCAGCACGGCGGCGTCGGCGCACATCAGGTCGAGGATCTGGCGGGCGCTTTCCTGGTCTTCGGTGGAGAGGTCGGTGGTGTCGATCCGGCGGCAGATCTTGTGGGCCGCATTGGCGCGCGCTTCGGCGCTATCGCCGCGCACGAGGCGGCGGATATCGTCCTGCGTCAGCGAGGTTCGCATGGTGGCGATCGTCATCGGGGCCGGCCTTCTTATTCGCTGGCGGCTTGAACTTGTTCGAGAAATGACAATTGCTGCATCGAGTTAACGGTTCTTTACGTGTGGCCCGAAAAACGGGCTACCGGCACGCGACAAACGGGGAGTGATGGATGCTGCTGCAGGGCGTGAAGGTCATTGAACACGCTACGTATTTTGCAGCGCCGGGGGCTGGCGGCATCCTTTCCGACTGGGGCGCCGAAATCATAAAGATCGAGCCGCCGGGGGGCGACCCGGTGCGCTCCAACTTCCCGACCAAGGGGACGGGCAAGGAAAGCCTGACGGACAACCCCGCCTTCGACGGCGACAATCGGGGCAAGAAATCCATCGTGGTCGATACGCGGACCGAAGAGGGCCGCGAGATCGTGCGCAAGCTGGCCGACACGGCCGACGTGTTCCTGACCAATGTGCGCCCCGGGGGCATCGAGCGGTCGGGGCTGGGCTACGACATCCTGTCGAAGCGGAACCCGAAGCTGGTCTACTGCGCGCTCACCGGTTACGGGCTTGAGGGGCCGGACGCCAATGCGCCGGGGTTTGACGTGGCCAGCTTCTGGTCGCGCTCGGGCTTGGCCCGGCTGACGGCGCCAAAGGGGTCGGAACTGTTTCCGGTGCGGACGGCGGCGGGCGACCACACCACGTCGATTGCGGCGGTGGCGGCCATCAACGCGGCGCTGATCCAGGCGCTGAAGACGGGCAAGGGCCAGCTGGTGGATGTGAGCCTGCTGCGCACGGGGCTTTATACGCTGCACACGGACCTCGCGATCCAGCTGTTCTTCGGCCGTATCGCGTCCACGCGGCCGCGCGCCGAGGCCTATAACCCGCTCACCAACTTCTTTCGTACCAAAGACGATCACTGGATCTGCATCGTGGCGCGCGCGGGCAAGGCGGACCTGCCGCGCATGGCGCGTGCGTTCGACCTGCCGGGGCTGGAGACCGATCCGCGACTGCAGGATGGCAAGTCGCGCCGGGACAATGCGGTCGAGATCACGGCGATGTTCGATGCCGCTTTCGCGACCTTCACCAAGGCGGAGATTGCTGCGCGGATGACGGCGGAGGAGATCGCCTGGGCGCCGGCGCAGACGCTGGCGGATGTCGCGGAAGATCCGCAGGTGCATGCGGCGGGCGGGATCGTGCAGACGCCGGGCAAGGATGGCGTTGGTTCTTTTGCCTCGCCTGCTGCGCCAGCGCGGTTCCATGGTGTCGATGATGGTCCGAAAGGCCCCGCGCCGGCGCTGGGCCAGCATACGCGGCAGGTGCTGGAAGGCCTCGGTTACAGCGGCGCGGAGATCGACGGGCTGTATGCGAGCAAGGCGGTTTCGTAACGGCGATTTCGCGGCGCGGCTGGTTGCTGCGCCATCAACCATCTGCGCCAGCAATCGGAGGAAACCCCGGGAGGGCTACGCTTTGTCCCGGTTCCGTTAGCAATTCTCCAGAAGGCGTGAACGACGGTGTAACTTCCCCCTGAAACGCTGCTCACCTAGAATCTCCGCAGCACGGGAGAGCGCCAACGTGAGATTCGTTGATACATCTGCTCCGGCACAGGCTGATGCGCTGCGTATGCTGGTGCTCGCCGTGGAGCGGCTGGCCAGTGCGCGATCGACCGACGATGTGATCGCCACGCTTCGCGACAGTGCGCGCAATCTCGTTGGCGCCGATGGCATCTGTGTTGTGCTGCGTGACGACAACAAGTGTTTCTATGTGGAAGAGGATGCAATCGGTCCGCTGTGGAAGGGCGGTCGCTTTCCGATGGAGACGTGCATCAGCGGGTGGGCGATGCTCAACCGCAAGACGGCGGTGATCCCGGACGTTTTCGTCGACGATCGCATTCCGCATGCCGTCTACCGCCAGACCTTCGTGAACTCGCTGGTGATGACGCCGATCGGTCATGACCAGCCGACGGCCGCGCTCGGCGCGTACTGGGCGCGCAACTACCAGGCGCCGCGCGAGGTGGTGGATACGCTGGAGACGCTGGCGCGGGCCGCCGCCACGGCGCTCGACAATGTCTACCTGTTCAGCGCGCTCTCCGCGTCGCTGAAGAAGATGGAGCTGGCGCGCGACGACCTGAGCCATCGGCTGAGCAATGCGCTGACGGCCATCGATACGTTCGGCCGGGCCACGCTGGATACCTCCGACTCCGACGAACTCTCGCAGCATATCCAGGCGCTGGCGCGCGCACATGAGCTGGCCGCGGGCTCTCTTTATTCGAGTACCGTGTCGCTCGGCGCGCTCGTGGCGGCCGAACTTGCGCCGTATCGCCAGCGGGGTGGCGCCAAAGTCGAGATGTCGGGGCCGGACCTGCAGGTGTCTGGCGCGCAGGCGCTTGCGCTTGCGCTGGTGCTTAACGATCTCGCGCTGCAGGCTATGCGGTCCGATGCGCTGAAATCTGCGGCGCAGGATCTTGCCGTGCAGTGGAAGGACAATGGCCGCAGTCTTGCGCTTGAGTGGCGGCAGACCTTCGCCAGCCCCGAGGCGGCCAGCTCGGCGGGCAATCTTGCTTCGGCGCTCGTGCGCTCGCTCGTCAGCTCGCAGCTTGGCGGCACGATGCGGCAGGTGATGAATGGCGCGGCGATTTCGGTGATGATCGACCTGCCCGTGGCGACGGATGTGGTCTTCCCGGCGAACAAGACCTGAG
>JAOATF010000132.1 GCA_030158285.1 Hyphomonadaceae bacterium | reverse complement strand
CCCCCTTCGTCGCGCTGCGCGCGCCACCTCCCCCGGCTTCGCCGGTGGAGGCAACGCCACCATGTTGCCTCCACCAGTGCGCAGCACTGGGGGAGGTGGCGCGCGACGGCTTCGTCGCGTGACGGAGGGGGAAGCGGCGGGTTCCGCTGCTGAGCCAACCGGGATCCTCGGGACGGGCCCGAGGATGACCGCGTTGAGGGGGAGAGGGGTGCTCTGTTGCGCGGTGGTGCGGCGTTAGCCGATGTCGGCGTTTTCGCCTTCGCCGCCGGCGGTGTCGTCGGCGCCGAAGGAGTAGATGCGGGGTTGGCCGCCGGTGGCGGAGGGCTCGTAGCGGTAGTCGTGGCCCCACGGGTCAGCCGGAAGCTTGCCGCCGTCGACATACGGGCCCTTCCAGCCCGTCCCGCCAACGGGGGACTCGACGAGGGCCTTGAGGCCTTCGGTGGCGTTGGGATAGCGGCGCATGTCGACGAGATAGAGGCTGAGCGAGGACTTCAGGTTCTCGATCTGGATCTCGGCGGTCTGTGTGCGCGACCGACCGAGATAACCGAGCACCTGCGGGGCAACGAGACCCACGATGAGGGCCAGGATCACCAGCGCGACGAGCAGCTCCATGAGGGAGAAGCCCTGGTCACGTTTACTGTCTTTACGCCGCATTCGCTGGCTCCACCCTGTCGCGCTGAAGCATGCAAGTTGCATGCGCACACGGACACGCAGAATGTCAGTCATTGGGATCGCCGGGTAAAGCCATGCCGGTCAGCGCAGAGATGCTGGCGCTCAATCTTTATGTCGGACTGGCCTCGCCCCTGATCGGGTCGGGGATCGCCGCCGCCACGGCGCGGATGGTGGACAGGCAAGCGTGGGGGCAGGGGTGGGGCCTCGCCCCGTCGTCATGCCCCGCCTGCGGACGCAGGCTGGGGGCGCTGGAGATGATCCCGGTGCTGAGCTGGGTGGCGCAGCGCGGCCGGTGCCGGGGCTGCTCAGGCCCGATCTCGCTGCATTACCCGCTGGTGGAGCTGGCGGCGGTCGTCGTGGCGGTGTGGGCCGCGGTTACCGTTCCGCCGCACGTCTACATCGCGACGTGCGTGCTGGGCTGGTTGCTGGTGGCGCTGTCGGCGGTCGACATCCGGACACGGCGGCTGCCGGACGGTCTCAATCTGGTGCTTGCGGCAACAGGTCTGGGCGCAGCGGCTGTCCTGGACGGGACGCGGATGGCCGACCATGTGCTGGGCGCAGTGGCCGGTTTTGGGAGTCTTGTTGCAATCGAAATAGCCTACCGGCGCCTCCGCGGGCGTGACGGCATCGGCCGGGGCGACGCCAAGCTTTTGGGGGGAACCGGTGCGTGGACAGGAATTCAAGGGCTGGCGCCTTGTATTTTTGTCGCAGCTCTCAGCGGAATCGTCCTTGTGCTGACGATCGCCGCAACGAACCGGCGCCCGGTATCATCTGACACCGTCATCTCATTTGGTCCGTTCCTTGCTGCGGGTGGATGGCTGACCTGGCTCTACGGCCCGCTAGTCTCTTGAGAAGGCTTTGCATTCTCCAAGGGCGCGAGCGTTCGTCTGACGCTAGGGAAGGCGCCTTCGGAGTGTCATTCGCCTGACAAGTAGAATCCTTGCGGCTGCAACGGGAATACTAGTCAACTCAGGGGTGTACTTCGCGGATTACTTGACGTCGCAAGGTTTTCGCAAGGTTATGGTGTTACCAAATCGTTAGGGGCAACGGGCTGGTCCGGGGCAAAATTCGTCGAATCACGCATTCGATCGGACGTCCGGCTGCTCCCTGTTTGGTGGACGGGGCAACGTATTATGCATAGGCGCGAATTCATAGCGTATGGGAGCGCAGCTGCGCTCGCATCGACGCTGGTCAAGACGTTGGCGGATCAGGAGGCCGAGGCCCAGACCGCCTACAACCTCGAATTGCATTTCGAGGAGATCTACGAGGAGATGATCGACGGGGAGGTGGTGTTCGCTTACGCCTTCCGCGATCCGGTCACCCGCCTCATCCGCCCGCAGCTCTATGTGACGCAGGGCGCCGCGATAAAGATCAAGCTGGTCAACAAGACATCGCGGCCGTGCCGCTTTGCGCTGACGGGTATGGCGGATGACCGCTTCCCGGCCGTCCAGCCTGGCCAGCAGTACACGATCGGCTTCACTGCCCCGCTCGCCGGCTCGTACCTCTATCACGAGAATGCGCTGGGCGCGGTTGGCCGGGTGGCCGGCTTCCATGGCGCCTTCGTCTCGCAGCCGATCAACGGACGCACCGCCGCCGGGACGCGCACGCCTTACTCGGCGCCGACCGCCGCGCAGTCCGCGCTGTTCGACACGCTGGGCACGGATCCGTATTTCCCGGGCGAGAAATGGCTGGCCGACAATTTCGCGCGCCAGAAGTGCTGGGTGTTCTCGGAAGTGTTCCCGGACATGAATCGTGCGCTCGAACGCAGGCAGACGGTTACGCTCAACGAGCTGCTGTACACGTTCAAGGCGCGCTACTTCACGTTGAACAGCCTCAGCGGCTTCGACGCGTCGCACGACGAATCGTGCTCCCCGATAGGCTATCAGGGAGAGCCCATGTTGCTGCGCACGATGAACGCCGGCATGTGTACGCACGGTCCGCATGTGCACGGCAACCACGTCTATGGCCTGTCGGAGACGGCGCCGGACGGGAAGATCGTGAAGTGCGAGAACATCCTGGAGTTCGACACCTGGATGCTGCGGCCGATGTGGCGCAAGGACGTACTGCTGCCGTTCGTAAAGCCGCACGAAATTCCGGACGAGGCGTGGCCGCCGCGTGAGGAGAAGTTCCCGCTCCTGTATCCGATGCACTGTCACATCGAAATGTCGCAGACTGCCGGCGGGGGCAACTATCCGCAGGGCATGGTCACGCACTGGGAAATGCTGGGTACAAGGCGGGGAGCTTAATCATGGTTACGACACGAGATCCCGTTCTGTTTGACCAGTTCGGCTGCAACGTCATCAAGATCAATCCGCCGACGCCGGATCGCCTGCCGCCGAACATCTCGTTCGCGCGCCAGGGCGCGAATGAGATCGACGTCATGATGCCGGATGGCCAGACCGTGCGCTTCTGGACCTTCCGCGACAAGAATGACGACAACAATGCGACGGCGCGCCAGTGGCCGGCGAAGCCGATCCGCGTCCGCCAGGGCCAGCTCGTCCACTCGACGATCCACGCCCAGAAGAACTCACATACCATCCACCACCACGGCATGAATTCGAGCACGTTCAACGATGGCGTCGGTCACGTCTCGTTCGAAGTGACGGGGCAGTACACTTACCAGTTCCGTCCGCAATCGGCCGGCACGTATTTCTATCACTGCCACAAGAACACCGTGCTGCACTTCGAGATGGGGATGTATGGTTTCCTCATCGTCGATCCCCCTACGGGCAGGGGCCGCCTCTATGAGGGCGGGCCGCGCTACGACGTGGAAGCGCTGTGGGCATTCGATGATGTCGATCCGAACTGGCGCCGCCTGGAAATCAGCCATCAATCCGGACTGTGCGGCGAGGACGCTGGCTTCAACATTTTCGAACCGAAGTACTTCATGTGCTCGGGCGTGCCCAACCCGTTGACGAAGACAGACCCGCGCGTGGTCGTGAATGCAAAAGTGGGGCAGCGGATCCTTATCCGCCACCTCAATGCTTCGTACTCGATCATCTCGACGCGATTCACGGGGCTCGATGCGACGATCTACTCTGTCGATGGCCGTCCGCTGTCGCATCCGACGCGCCCGTGGTCGGTTCCGATCCAGGTCGCCGCCGGCACGCCGTTGGAGACCTGCACGGCGCAACGTCGCGACCTGATCATCACACCGACGCGCCCCGGCATCTATCCGGTGATCACCGAGTTCCGCGACTGGCAGACTGGTCTTATTCAGGACGGCGGTCGCGGCATCGTCGAAACCTTCATCAACGTGACGGCATGATGATCGGAAAGCTGCTTCGGACCGGTATTGGACTGTCGGCGTTGTTCGTCGTCGCCGCCTGCTCGGGACAGACGTCTCCGCAAGCGACGGGCGATGCGCCGGTCCAGGCCACGGCCGAGGCAGCTATCCATCCGCTGGCCGGACAGGTGGTGGGCGAGCGCGAAGGGCATGGCGAGCATGACGCTTACAGCCCGAAGGCGCTTGAATCGCTCGGCGGCAAGTTCGAACTGGTCGAGGCGACCAAGGGCGCCGCTTTCACCGAGAAGGACCTGCTCGGCGACTGGGCGCTGATCTACTTCGGCTACATGGAATGCGCTGAGGCGTGCCCGATCGCGCTGAAGAGCATGCCGGCGGCGATCGACAAGCTGAACGCGGACGGCATCCGCACGCGCGCGGTGTTCGTCGACATCAACGCGCCGCGGCTGGACGATCCGACGGGCGGCATAGCGCACAGCACGCACGCCGGCGCAGATGCCTCGCACACCAGCGGGCACGCGCATGACGGCAAGCCGCTGACGGGGCCGGAAGTGCGCCGCCTCGCCATTGCGGACTGGTCGACGACGATCGATGACGACATGGTTTTCCTCTCCGGCACGCGCAAGCAGGTGCTCGCGGCCAACAAGGCGTTCCAGTCGCGCGTTGAGGCGGCGATGATGTCGAACCCCGCCGAACCGATCCACCACATCAACCACACGACGACGATCTACGTGCAGGATCCGGAAGGTCGCGTTGTCGGCCTCGCGTATCACTCCGACTCGGTCGCGACGATGGTGGAGCTGGTGAAGGAATTCGCGAAGAAGGGCCCGCCGCAGGCGGCCGCCGCGCAAGCTGCGCCGCAGGCAGCAGCGCCGGCGCCTGCCGGGCACACGGGTCACTAGCCCACATTCCGGTTTTTAGCTGAGGCCGCCTTCGGTGAGGGCGTAGCCGACGCCGCGCACGGTCTTGATCTCGACATTGGCGTTCATGCCGGTGATCAGCGAGCGCAGCCGGGACATGCTGGTCTCCAGCGCATTGGGGCTGACAGCGGCGTGGGGGTCGTAGAGCGCGGCTTCGAGGTAGGCGCGTGTGCAGACGCGACCGGGACGGCGCAGGAGGGCCACCAGGAGCTGGCCCTCGCGACGCGAGATGGCGAGCGGCTCGCCATGGATCGACAGTTCCAGCGTATCGGGGCGCAGGAGAAGGAAGCCGAACTTCACCGGTTCCATCTCGATGCCGCGCGGGCGGCGCGTGAGGGCGCGGCAGCGGGCGACCAGCTCGGCGAAAGCGAAGGGTTTGACCAGGTAGTCGTCGGCGCCGGCATCCAGCCCGCTCACCCGGTCCGGCACCGCGCCGCGCTCCGAGATGAGCATGACGGGCGTGCTGACGCCTTCGGCGCGCAGGCGACGCAGGAATTCGACGCCATCGCCATCGGGAAGGCCGCGATCGAGCAGGATCAACGCGATCTTGGGATCCGAGGCGAGCGGATAGCCAGCCGCCAGGGTGCGACGCCAGTCGACGCGGAAGTGCGCCTCCCCCAGCGCCTGCACGGCAGCGGCGCCGAGCCCGTTACTGTCTTCAATCAGGAGGATCGTCACCAGCCCCAGTCCTCTGCCCCAATGGGGCAAGTGATTAAGCATATTCTCGCGTGGAGGGAATTGCTGTTTTGGGAGCTGCAGGGGTCCGCTGTGCATACAATGAACAGGCGAATTCTGCGTGCACGATTCGCTCAGCAGGAAGCATAGTGTGCTTGCTTTCGCCCGCGGAATAATAACGAGTTAACCGCATATATCGTGCGTCCAATTCATTAAATTTACATGCAAGCGCAACTGTAGCGTTATTTGAGATTGAATTAACTTATCGCAAGGCGCTAACTCAAATCACAAAAAAAGCGTCGGGGGCGAAGGCAATTGGGTCTCGCCAAAAGGCGTCCTGTTTCGGGCCATGAAGGGGGAAAATCGTCGGACTCCAATTTACGGACCTGGTCGGGTCCTGATCTGAAAGTATGCGCTCAAGGAGCTTGGGCGCTCTCCAATCATTAAAATCGCGGGCTTTATTCGCCGATGGCGTGAGGTCTAGCGAGACAGGGGATGGTACGGGATGAATGCAGTCCCTGACCGGAGCCTGATGGAATAGATATCGCATCTGGTCTCTATGGCATTTGTGCCGGGTTTGGTGGGGTTTAAAGAAAATGGCCGCTTTTAAGCTTAGTATTGCGGATCTCGTGTTCGTCCTGAAGCAGATCAAAGTTGCGGAGGCTCACTCCGAGGGTCGTCCGCTCACCGAAATTTACGTCGATGCGCTGGGCAACACGCATGACGCCAACGGCGTCCTGTACACGGCGAACTCGCCGGGCGTGACGCTGGCGATCCCGACGCCCCTGACCCCGGTTGGTCTCCGCACGGTCAACGGCTCGTTCAACAACCTCGTGGAAGGCCGCGAATTCTGGGGCGCCGCCGACCAGACGATGCCGCGCCTCCTGCCGGTCTACCACCGCAACGACGCTGATGGCGACACGATGGCCTTCGGTCCCCCGGGCCCAGGCGTTCCGCCGCCGGTCACGAACAACAACTACGGCAACGCTGGCAGCGTCGCTGACGCCGATCCGCGCATGATCTCGAACCTGATCGTGGACATGTCGTTCAACAACCCCGCGGCGATCGTTGCGGCGCTGACCTATTCCGAATTCTACGGTGAGTTCTCCGGCGACATGTACGCCCCCGGCGGCGCCCTGGAAACGATCCAGAGTGCTTTCGCCGACCTGAAGGCTGCGCTGGACGCCTCGACGACCCAGGCCCAACGCGATGAAGCCAATGCGACGTTCGATGCCGTGATTGGAGAGTTCGGCGTCACCCGCACCGGCACCTCGATCAACATCCCGAACATCGCGCCGGACGAGGGCCTGTCGATTCCGTTCAACGCCTGGATGACGTTCTTCGGCCAGTTCTTCGACCACGGCCTCGACCTGATCAACAAGGGCGGCAACGGCACGGTCTACATCCCGCTGGCGGCTGACGATCCGCTGATGACGCGCGGCGCTGACGGCATTGCCGGAACCGGCGACGAGCTCTCGCTGCCGCAGAACGCTCACCTTGCGTTCATGGTGCTGACGCGCGCCACGCCGTCGGGCGATTCGGAAGTCAACCAGACGACCCCGTTCGTCGACCAGAACCAGACCTACACCTCGAACGCCTCCCACCAGGTGTTCCTGCGCGAGTACAAACTTCTGGATCCGGATGGCGGTGGCCCGCTTGCCGGCCGCCCGCTGGCTACCGGTCACCTGCTGGACGGCTCGGACGCCAATGAAACGGTCAGCAGCCTGCCGACCTGGGCTGACGTGAAGGCGCAAGCGCTCAACGTCCTCGGCATTCGCCTGACCGACCTCGATGTCGGCAACGTTCCGGTCCTGCGCGTCGACCCGTACGGCGAATTCGTTCGCGGTCCGAACGGCATGCCGCAGATCCTGGCGGGTGTTGACTCGGCCGGCCAATCGATCTGGGTTGAAACCAGCCTCGCGAACCCGGTGAACCCGTCGGCGATCCAGCTGCCGGTTGGCACCGTGATGTTCGGGGGCAACGTGATCGAAGCTGGCGAGACGGTTTCGGCCGCCCGCGCCGGCCGCGCTTTCATCGACGACATCGCGCACAATGCCGCACCGGTCGTTTCCGGCGGCGTGCTGCAGCAGGACGGGGATACGGATGTTGGCAACGACGTCGCGGTCAACCAGCAAACCGGCCGCAACACCGAATACGACAACGAGCTGCTCGACCAGCACTTCATCACGGGCGACGGTCGCGGTAACGAGAACATCGGTCTGACGACCGTGCACCACGTCTTCCACTCGGAGCACAACCGTCAGGTCGAACAGCAGAAGCTGACGATCCTCTCGAGCGGCGACGAAGCTTTCATCAACGAATGGCTTGCGACTGACGTGGACTTCTCGAACGCGCAACTCGCGCTGTTCAAGACCATGAGCGTTGCCCAGCTCAACCAATACGTTCAGACGATTGGCGCGAACTTCAACTGGGATGGCGAGCGCCTGTTCCAGGCCGCCCGCATGGCGACCGAGATGCAGTACCAGCACCTCGTGTTCGAAGAATTCGCGCGCAAGATTCAGCCGCTGATCGACGTGTTCGTGTTCAACACGAATCCGGACATCAATCCGGCCATCTTCTCCGAATTCGCCAACGTCGTTTACCGCTTCGGCCACTCGATGCTGACGGAAAACATGCCTCGCCTGAACGCCGACGGCACGACGATGGACGATGTCGGCCTGGTCGCGGCCTTCCTCAACCCGGTGCTGTTCGACAATGACGGCGCGATCACGGACGACGAGGGCACTGCCGCCATTCTTCGCGGCATGACCATCGAGCGTGGCAACGAGATCGACGAATTTATCGTCGACGCTCTTCGCAACAACCTGCTTGGCCTGCCGCTCGACCTCGCGGCGATCAACATCGCCCGCGGCCGCGACACCGGCATGCCGACGCTGAACCAGGCCCGTCAGGCGCTCTTCGACGCCAGCGGTTCGACCTTCCTTGAGCCTTACGACAACTGGGTCGACTTCGCGGCCAACCTGAAGAACCCCGTGTCGGTGATCAACTTCATCGCCGCCTACGGCACGCACATCTCCGTCACGTCGGCGACGACGGCCGAAGCCAAGCGCGAAGCAGCCTGGCTGCTCGTGATGGGCGGGGCCGGCGCTCCGACGGATCGCATGGACTTCCTCACGGCGTCCGGCGCTTACACCAACAAGGGCGGTCTCAACGACATCGATCTGTGGATTGGCGGCCTGGCCGAGAAGAAGATGCCGTTCGGCGGCTTCCTCGGTTCGACCTTCAACGCAGTGTTCGAGCTCCAGCTCGAGAATCTGCAGGACGGCGATCGCTTCTACTACCTGACGCGTACGCAGGGTCAGAACTTCCTGACCTCGCTGGAGCAGAACTCGTTCGCCAAGATGATGATGGCGAACACGGATCTGGCCAAGCCGGGACCGGACGGCGTCCGCGGCACGCCCGACGACGAAATCCTTCGTCACATCGGCGTCGATGCGTTCGGCGTGTACGACTACGTGCTGGAAGTGAACGCTGACAACCAGGCCGACTACAACGCTGCCTCGCCGGAAGCGATTGCGGCCGCGACGCAAGTCCGTGATGATGCGCAGACTGCATACGACGCTGCGGTTGCGGCTAGCAACGCTGCGGACCTGGCGGCGTCGAACGCTGCTGCCGCCTTGGCGGTTGCGCAAGCTGCTGCCGCTTCGGACGCTGTGGCGCTTCGCGCTGCAGCGAACACGGCGCAGTCGCAGGCAAACGCTCTCAGCACGACGACTGAACTTGGTGCGCTGCTGACCGCGCTCGTGGCTGCAAACGCTACGGATGCCTTGGCGCTTCAGGCCGCGGCGAACGCTGCGCAAGCTCTTGCCAACGCTACTGACGCTGCTGCGCTTCAGGCTGCAGCCACGGCAGCGGCGGCGGATGACGCGGCTGCTGCGGCTGCCCAGACGCTGGCGAACGCCACCGATGCGGCTGCGCTGCAGGCGGCGGCTACCCAAGCTGCTGCGGATGACGCGGCTGAGGTGGCGGCTGCCGCTGCGGCGGCTGCGGCTGCTCAGGCGGAAGCCGATGCGCTGGTGGTGCGTGACAACGCCCAAGCTGCGCTCAACGTCCTTGTTGGTAACGGTTCGCCGCAACCTGACACGGACAACGCGACGACCGCTCTCAATGATGCTCAACTGCTTCTCGACGCTGCTGTGCTGGCCTCCGATGCGGCCGATCTGGTGGCTGCTGCTGCGCTGACGCTGGCGAATGCCGCGGATGCGGCTGCTCTGCAGGCTGCAGCGACGGCTGCGGCGGCGGACGACGCGGCTGCTGCGGCTGCCCAGACGCTGGCGAACGCCACGGATGCGGCTGCGCTGCAGGCGGCGGCAACGCAAGCTGCTGCTGACGATGCTGCTGCCATTGCGGCGCAGGCTGCAGCTGCTGGAGCTGCTTCCGCGGACGCTGGCGTGATGATTGCGCTGAACGCCTATATCTCGGCGCTTGCGGCGGATCAGGCTGCTGATGCGACTGCTGCTACGGCGGATGCTGCTGCGGATGCTGCGGAAGCGGCTGATGCGGCGCTCGCCGTTGCCGCTGCTGCCGCGACTGCGGCCAACAGCGCTGCTGCGACCGCAACGGCTGCGGAAGCTGCTGCATTGGCTGCGCTCAACGCGGCTCAGGCTGACCTCGCCGCTGCTTCGGCAAACCCCGCTGGCAAGGATCCGGTTGGCAACAACCCGGTTCTTGAAGCCGCGGGCCTCGGCAAGGTCACCCGTGACGACCTCTCCACCCCGGGCGCGGACGCGAACTATCTGCGCTTCCAGGGCGGTGAGCACGTTGTTGTGGGCGGCACGAGCGGCAACGACACGATCATCACCGACTTCGGCGATGACGGCATCTGGGGCGATGCGGGCGATGACCGCATCGAATCCGGCGCGGGCGTCGACCTGGTCAACGGCGGCATGGGTAACGACATCCTGACCGACTCGGGCGACACGGGCGACTTCATCAAGGGTGACGAAGGCGACGACGTCATCATGGGTGGCAACGGCCTCGACGTCTACATGGGCGGCGACGGCAACGACATCGTCTTCATGAGCATCGATACGTCTCAAACGTTCGGTGGCATGGGCGACGACTTCATCCTCGGCGGCGACGACGTTGACGTGGTCCTGGGCGGCGAGGGCGACGACTGGGTCGAAGGCGGCGCTGGCTTCGACAACATCTCGGGCGACAACTCCGAGCTGATGTTCGACTCGCGGGTCATTGGCCACGACGTCATGTTCGCGGGCTCCGAGGAACAGGATTTCGACGCTGAATCCGGCGACGACATCATGGTCCAGGGCGAAAGCGTCATGCGCAACGAAGGCGTGTTCGGCTTCGACTGGGTGACCTACAAAGGCAGCTCGCAGAACGCCGATGTCGACCTGGCCAAGCCGATCTTCACAACCGAAGCCGAAGACGTTCTTCGTGACCGCTTCGACAAGGTCGAAGGCGCCTCGGGCTTCACGGGCGCTGACCTGCTGGTCGGCGACGACCGCGGGTTCGATCCCACGGCCACCGCCGCGACCAACGCCACGGCTGAAAATGTCTTCTTCCGGGATGACATCAACGCCACGGGTATCGCGCGCATCGCTGGTCTGGATCAGATCATCACGGCGAACGAGACGCGGCTCGGCACCTTCACGTCCGAGTTCGGCGACCTCTTCAATCCGAATGCCCCGCAGGAGCAGATCTTCGCTTTCGGTAACGTCCTGATTGGCGGCGGCGGCGACGACGTAATGATCGGCAAGGGCGGCGACGACATCCTCGATGGCGACCGCTGGCTGAACGTTCGTATCCGCATCACGCAACCTGGCCAGGCCAACACGGCCGCGAACCAGATCGCGACGGTCGACTCCCTGGAGCACACGTTCACGGCTCAGGACGCGGGCAACCCGTCCTGGATCGGCAAGTCGCTCGGCCAGTTGCTGGTCGACCGCGTCATTGTACCGAACCAGATGCACATCGTCCGGGAGATCCTGGATGGTGACGTTGCAAACACGGCCGTTGACACGGCTGTCTTCTGGGACGTGCTCGACAATTACACGATCACGTCGCGTCCTGATGGCACGGTTGTCGTCTCGCACACGGGCTTTGCGGCCGGCAACCTGCCGCAAGGTCTTGCGGACCTGGGCTTCCGGCCCGTGTCTGACGGTGTCGATACGCTCCGCAACATCGAGCGGGTGCGCTTCGGTGATGGCCTGGGCGGTTTCCAGACCTTCAACATCGGCCAGATCGTTCCGTTCGCCGCCACCGGCGCTCCGGTGATCAGCGACACGACGCCTCTCCAGGGGCAGACGCTGTCGATCGACACCTCGTCGATCGTCGACCTCAACGGCCTTGGCGCGTTCTCGTACCAGTGGCAGCGCTCGAACAACGGCGGCACGACGTGGCAGACCATCGGCACCGCGGCGACTCTCTCGCTGCCGGATGCTGCCGGAACGAACCTCGGTCAGTTCTTCGGCGACCTGATCCGCGTTGTCGTGACGTTCACGGACG
>JAOATF010000131.1 GCA_030158285.1 Hyphomonadaceae bacterium | reverse complement strand
AACACCGAACGCCGAGCCCGCTGATCGCCTCAGCGGGATCGCGAACGCGTGGCCAAAAGCCACCCTTCTGCATTCGCGCCGGTATGCTACGGATAGACACCACCGGGGAGACCTCACATGAAACGCATCGCCATCGTCGTCGCCATGCTGGCCGCCAGCTGCACGACCACAGCGCCATCCGCCCCGGACGTGAAACTCTACACGCTCGACTGCGGCGGCTTCGAGATGAAGAACGCCGGCATGTTCTCCCCGAACCACGAGTTCGACGGCAAGCCCGCGAAACTCTCCAATCCCTGCTTCCTCATCCGCCACCCGGCCGGAGACCTGATGTGGGACGCCGGCATCCCGCCCGCGATGGCGAGCGCGCCCGGCGTCGATCTCCCCATCAAGACCTTCCGCCCGAAAACCATCCCGCAACAACTGACCGAGCTGTCGCTCACCCCCGCCGACATCGAATTCTTCGCGCTCTCGCACAGCCATTACGATCACGTCGGCGAAGCCAACCTCTTCGCCGGTTCAACCTGGCTGGTCGACAGCGCCGAGCGCGAGTGGATGTTCCGCCCCGATGCCCGCAAGGCGCAGGCCTTCGCGACCTACAAGGATCTCGAGGCCGCCAAGACCGAACGTCTCGAAACCGGCCTACCGTTCGATGTCTTCGGCGACGGCAGTGTCGTCATGTATCCCGCCCACGGCCACACGCCCGGCCACCGCGTCCTGCTCGTGAAGCTGCCGAAATCCGGCCCCATCCTCATCGCCGGCGACATGTGGCACCTCGCCGAAGCCCAGACGCTCCGCACGGTCCCCGGCGGGAACACCGACAAACCCGAAACGCTCCGCTCGATGGACAAGGTCGAAGCCCTGCAAAAGGAAACCGGCGCCAAACTCATCCGCCAGCACGTGCCGGTCGATGTCGACACGCTCCCGAAATTCCCGGCAGCGCTCGACTAGACCGGCGGCGTCCGCGCAATCGCCTTCGAGAACATGTCGGCATCCACATTGCCGCCCGACAGCACAATCAGGATCGGCCCACGCTCCGCAAAGTGCTTCCGGTTGTTGAGCAGCACGGCCAGCGAATTCGCCCCACCGGGCTCCGCCACCAGTTTCAGGTGGTGAAAGGCAAACGACATCGCATCGAGCAACTGGTCATTGCTCGCCGTGAACCCGCCCTTGACCCGGCGCTTGTGAATCTCGAACGGCAGCACCCCCGGCTCCGGCGACATCAAAGCATCCGCAATCGATCGCGTCCCCGGCGCATTCGACACGATCTTCATCGAAGCCAGCGAGCGGATCAGATCGTCATGCCCCTCCGGCTCCGACACATAAACCTCGGTCGCCGGCGACAACGCCTCGAACGCCACTGCAAATCCCGCCAGCAGGCCGCCGCCCGAAGCATTGCAGATCAGCGACCCAAACCTCACATCCATCGCAGCCGCATCACGCGCCGCTTCCAGCCCGGCCGTTCCCTGCCCGGCCATGATCCAAGCATCGTCAAACGGCCGCACCGTGGTCGCGCCCGACTCCGCAGCGATCTCCGCCGCAATCGCCTCCCGACTCTCCTTGATGCGATCATAAAGCCGCACAGTCGCCCCGCGCCGCTTCGTGCTTTCGATCTTCGCTGCCGGCGCATCCGCTGGCATCACGATGGTCGATTTCATCCCCAGCAGCCGCGCGCTCTCCGCCACGCCCTGCGCATGATTGCCCGACGAGAACGCCACCACGCCCTTCGCCCGATCCGCCTCCGGAATCCGGCTCACCCGATTCCAGGCGCCCCGCATCTTGAAAGACCCGGTCCGCTGCAACATCTCCGGCTTGATCCACACCGGCGCGCCGACAACCGCATCCAGCGCATCGGAGCGCAGCAACGGCGTATGAAACGTCACACCCTTGATGCGCTCTGCCGCATCCTCGATGTCGGCAAGTGTGGGAAGGTCTTTGAGCGGGTCGATGATCATGGCGCGCTTATGCGCCAGTTCGCCGTTCGCAACAACGCAGCTCTGGTTCAGGATTCGTGCAGCTGCGCTGTCATAGCTACTCGGTCAGGCCACCACCGTCCCCACCGACAGCTTCGCCTTCGCCGCTTCATACTCGCGCTTCAGCTGCGCCACATACTCGCCAGCGCCCATCCGCGCCTTCACGCCGCCCACGCCTTGGCCGGCGCCCCAGACGTCTTTCCAGGCCTTGGCCTTCGAGCCTTCGCCCGACTGGAAGCTCATCGTCGCCTTGTCGCCGTCCGGCAGGTTGTTCGGGTCCATCCCCGCCTTGGCGATCGATGGCGCGAGGTAGTTGCCATGCACGCCGGTGAACAGGCTCGAATAGATGATATCCTTCGCGGCGCTCGCCACGATCATGTCCTTGTAGCCCTCAACCGCCCGCGCCTCGTGCGTCGGGATGAAGGCCGAGCCGATATAGGCAAAGTCCGCGCCCAGCGCTTGCGCCGCGAGAACCTGCCCCCCATTTGAAATCGCGCCGGAGAGCGCCAGCGGCCCGTCGAAGAACTCGCGGATCTCGCTGATCAGCGCAAACGGCGACAGCACGCCCGCATGCCCGCCCGCGCCGGTGCACACCGCGATCAGGCCATCGGCGCCCTTCTCCAGCGCCTTGTGCGCGAACACGATGTTGATGATGTCGTGCATCACGATGCCGCCATAGGAATGGATTGCATCGTTCACATCCGGCCGCGCGCCCAGCGACGTGATCACGATCGGCGCCTTGTATTTCACGCAAAGCGCCAGATCTTCATCGAGGCGGTTGTTCGATTTGTGCACGATCAGGTTCACGGCATAGGGCGCAATCTTCGCGGCCGGGTTTGCCTTCCGCGCCGCCGCCAGTTCCGTGTTCAGCTGCATCAGCCATTCTTCCAGCTGCTCGATCGGCCGGGCGTTCAGCGAGGGAAAGGATCCGATCACGCCAGCCTTGCACTGGGCCAGCACAAGATCCGGACCGGAGATGATGAAAAGAGGAGACCCGATGACCGGGATCGAAAGCTGGTTCGCCAGGGAGGCCGGGATCGCCATGAAAAGTCCTGCTGCTGAGAGCGCGGGTCGACTCCCGCCTGACCTGACCATAACGGTGCTTCCGCGTCCGGCAATGCGGGGCAAGTCGCCGCAAAGCCTTGACGCCGCGCCAAGCGAATGCCTGATGGCCCCGAACCGCACGCGAGAGATTCATGGCTGACGATCTGCCCCTTTCGGCTGAATTTCCCCACGCTGACGAGGCCCAGTGGCTGGCCCTCGCGGAAAAGGCGCTGGATGGGGCGCCGTTGTCGCGGATCACCACCAAAACCGAGCATGGCGTGCCGGTGAAACCGCTCTATCGCGCACCGGACTGGGCGCCCGATGCGTCCGGAATTCCCGGCGCGGGCTCGTTCATCCGTGGCGCCCGCCCGATCAACGACGCCTACCTACCCTGGGACATTCGACAGGTTGTGTCCCACCCCGATCCGTCGCAGGCGGCCGATCATGTGATGGAAGCCCTCGAAGGCGGCGCCTCCTCCATCGAACTCCGGATCGACGCTGCGGGCGAGCATGGCGTCGTCGCCCGCTCGGCCGCGGACATTGATCGCCTGCTTCGCGGCGTGAAGCTGGACCTTGCTCCGATCGCGCTGGAAGCGGCCGGCGCGTCCTCCACGCAGGGCATCGAACTCGCGGCGATCCTCGCTGCCTCGCTCGGCTCGGGCGATGCTGCTGAAGCGCGCGTCGCCTTCAACGTCGACCCCATCGGCGCTCTCGCCCGCACCGGCGCGTTGCTGGCCTCGGTGACTGAAGAACTCGAACAGGCCGCCACCTTCGCGCGCGACATCGCGACCGAATTCCCGCACGCCACGGCCCTGCGCGCAGACTCTCGTCCCGTCCACGAGGCTGGCGGCACGGAAGTGCAGGAACTCGCCTATCTCATCGCCGCTGGCGCCGACTATGTGCGTGCGCTGATGACCGCCGGTGTGGATGCCAACGCCGCCTGCCGCGCCATCCTGTTCACCACCAGCGTCGGCGCCGACTACCAGATCGAAATGGCCAAGCTGCGCGCTGCCCGCCGCATGTGGGGCCGCGTCGCCACGGCTTTCGGCGCCACCGGCCCCGCCGCCGGCATGAATCTGCAGGCGGTCACGTCGCGCCGCATGCTCACGCGCCGTGATCCGTGGGTGAACATCCTGCGCAACACCGCCGCCTGCTTCGCGGCCGGCGTCGGCGGCGCCGACATTGTCACCGTGCGCTGCTTCACCGACGCCATGGGCCTGCCCGGCAAGCTCGGCCGTCGCCTCGCCCGCAACACGCAGATCATCGCACAGGAAGAATCCAGCCTCGGCAAGGTGGTCGATGCGCCGGGCGGCGCCTGGGCCATCGAAAAGCTGGGCGATGATCTCGCGAAAGCCGCGTGGGACCTGTTCCAGCAGATCGAACGCGAAGGCGGCCTCGCCCACGCGCTCGAACTCGGCGCTTTCCAGACCGGCGTGGCCGACGCCCGCAACGCCCGCATGAAAGCCGCTGCTCGCCGCAAAGAGCCGATCACCGGCGTCACCGACTTCCCGCTGCTGGCCGAAGAAGTCCCCGCCATAGAGACGGTGAACCTGCCCGCCATCGTGCGCCGCGCCGCTGAAGCGTCCGGTCGTGCACCCGCCAACCGTTCATGGTCCGCGCTGAAAGCCGCCGCCCGCGACAAGGCCACGCTGGCCGATCTCTCGCGCACGGCAGACGAAGGCGGCGCCGAAGCTGAATCCTTCTGGCCCATCCGCATCGCCGAACCGTTCGAACGCCTGCGCGATCTCGCCGACCAGCGCACCAGCGCCGGCCGCGCACCGCGCATCTTCCTCGCCGCGCTCGGCCCGCTGGCTGAACACTCCGCCCGCGTGCAATTCGCGCAGAACTATTTCATGGCCGGCGGCCTCACAGCCGTCCCCGCTGCTGGAGACGCCGCTGCGCTGGAGCAAGCCGCGCGTGAAGCCAGCTGCCAGCTCGCCTGCCTCTGTGGGTCCGACAAGCGCTACGCCGCTGAAGCTGTGGAAGCCGCGAAAGCCCTCAAGCGCGCCGGGGTTGCCCGTCTCTATCTCGCGGGCAAGCCGGGCGAACTCGAGGCTGCCCTGCGCGAAGCCGGCGTGGACGAATTCATCCACATCGGCGTGGACGTGCTGGCCTCGCTAGAGAAAGCGCACGCGGAGCTTGGCCTCACCGCTTGAGGCGTCGCGACGGTCAGATGAAATTCCGCTTACACAGCTGGGCTCGCGCGCTCCGCGCCCTATCTCTATAATCGGGAGGGACTCAGCGGAGCTACGCCATGCGCTTGTCCCTTCTTGTCTCGGTGTCTTTCGCCCTGATGGCCGCCGCCTGCGGCTCCAGCGAGCCCGCGCCCGTCCAACCCGCCGCCCCACCCGCGGGACAGGAGGCCACGCCCACCGCCGGCGCGCCCGTCCCGCAAGATGCGCCCAACCTCGCCAACGCCACACCCGCTTTCCCGGAACAGACCCGCGCTCCGGAAGTGAAAACCAACGTCGCGCTCAATGTCGAAACCCTCGCGGACGGCATCGACCATCCGTGGGGCTCGGCCCTGCTGCCCGATGGCGGCTCGCTGCTCGTCACCTCGAAAGCCGGCAAGCTCTGGCTGATCACGCCGGGCAAACCGAAAGCAGAAGTCACCGGCGTCCCGAGAGTCGACGCGCGCGATCAGGGCGGCCTGCTCGATATCTCCGTCGCCCCCACCTTCATGACCGACCGCGCCATCTACTTCACCTTCGCCGAAGATCGCGGCGGCGGAAAGAACGGCGCCAGCCTCGCCAAGGCTACGCTCTCGGCTGACCGCAAGAAGCTCGAGAACGTGCAGGTCATCTTCAAGCAGGAGCCTGCGTGGGCCTCCACCAAGCACTATGGCTCCAACATCGAATGGGACTCGTCCGGCAACATCTATCTCACCGTCGGCGAACGCTCTGATCCCCAGCCGCGCCAGCTCGCGCAGGATCTCAATGCTCATCTCGGCAAGGTGCTGCGCCTGAAAGCTGATGGCAAACCGGCGGACGGCAACCCCTTCCTCGGCCGCAATGACGCGAAACCTGAAATCTGGTCGTGGGGCCATCGCAACGTGCAAGGCGCCGCGATCCATCCGGATACCGGCAAGCTCTGGACGATCGAACACGGCCCGCGTGGCGGCGACGAGCTCAACATCCCCGAAGCCGGCAAGAACTATGGCTGGCCAAAGATCTGCTACTGCATCGATTATTCCGGCCAGCCCATCGCTGAAGGCACAGCGCGCGAAGGCATGGAACAACCTGCCTATTACTGGGACCCGGTCATCGCGCCCGGTGACATGATCTTCTACACGGGCGACCTCTTCCCGTGGAAAGGCGACATCCTCGCCTCCGCCCTCAAGACCAAGGAAATCGTCCGCCTCGAGCTCAACGGCGACAAGGTCGTCGGCGAGGAGCGCATCCTGCAAGGCCAGGGCCGCATCCGCGATATCCTGCAAGCGCCAGACGGCGCGCTCTACGTGCTGGTGGATGACGCCGGCAAGGTACTGCGGGTTACGCCGAAGACCTGATCAGCCGCGATAGGTGGAGTTGGCCAAGCCGGCAATGCAATCGTTCAGCGCGTTGTAGAGCCGGTCCGACAACCCATCATAAGGCTCGCCGCTGAGACCCAGATCATTCCACGAGCCCATCCCGCCAAACACCCACGCGTGGTTGATCGCCTGCAGCACGCTCGCCTGACGCCTGTCGAACCCGGCATGCCGCATCACGCGATCCAGCCAGTCCATCACATCCGGCTCGACCGACGCTAGCAAGGCGGACCCGCGTACAAAACACTCCGCGAAATTGTCAGCTTTCTCCGCCCGCGCAAACGCCTCGATCTCGACAAGCGCCGCCCGCAACTCCGCGACCGCAGGCTCAAACGCTTCCGGCGTCACATCAGCAACGGCGACCTCACCCTGCAGGATATGCGTGCACAACCACGGCTTCGCCGCCGCCCTGTCGCCAAAGCGATGAAACCCTTCCCAAAGCTCTGATCGCTCCCTACCTACAGCTTCAATCAGCCAGCGCGCACCGCCACCGACAAACCCCACCAGCATCCTGTCCGGCGCATCGATCTGCTGGTTGGGGGTGCGCACGCTCGGCCCGTGATGCAGCCGCAGCCCCGTGCCCCACGGCTTCAGCGTTTCAAACCACGCCATCGGGTCCGCCGCCCGCAGCGGGTATTCATCCGTGTCCTTCCCCGAAGCCGGCGGCGTCCTGAACTCGCACAGCCCGACATAGCGAAACGTATCCGCCTCCGGCCAGAACGCACCAATGTCTTTCCCCGCCAACCATGCATTGCCCGCCGCGACGAGCATCAGCGCATTCTCGATCGGGCCCTGCATTCAAGCCTCCCTCTACGCCTTCCGGGGCGGCACAACATCGCTGAACATGTCGAACGACTTCCACGCCGGCTCCACCGGCGCCTCCCCCGCGCGCGGCACATAGGGCGAAGCCTTCGCCGCCACCGGATCGGGAATGTAACGTGGGCAGTTCGGAAAGATGTCCACCGGCGTCACGCGAACGATCGCCTGCGCGCCCACAGCCTGCGCCATCAGCGGATCATCCGTAGAAACGGTCGCCCTACCGTTCACGCGCACACGCTTCGGCTTCTCGCCAAAACTGATGAACAGCATGCCGATCAGCGGATTGCTCGCAATATTTCCAAGGCTCTTGAACATCCCATTGCCATCATAGTCCGGCCAGACCAGCAGGTCCGGCTGCAACACCCGCACGAACCCCTTCGGCCCGCCCTTGAACGAGCAATCAGGCTGCCCATCTGGACTGGCGGTGGCGAGAAAGAAGAACTCGGCGTTTTCGATGAACGTCTTGTCGTCATCGGTGAAAGCGGAATGGCGCAACCGCTCCACAAGTCTGTCCGCCAGCGCGGTTGACCCGAACTCCGCCTGCAAGTCGCGATTGCCCCTGTGAAACATCGTCATGGAACGCCCTCCGCGACCGGAGGCTACTCCTGAGTCAGCGCCGCGGCCAGCGCACCGCTCCTAACGCAGGCGAGACGTCGCCCGGTCGCAGTTCTGGTACTTGGTTGTATCGCTCACCGCCGTCGGCGCGCCGCACAGCCCATAGTTCGAGGTGTTGTCCGGAAAGCGATCCATCGGCGCCAGCGCGCTTGCCGGGACCCAGCCCGTGATCGCGTCCGCCGTCCCGCGCCTGCCGCCCTCTTGTGTCATGATACGTGACCAGTCGCCGGCCCGCTCGATCGAGCGCACATTGCGGTCCTTCAGCACGCTGCCCACGGTCGCCGCAGCGGGATCCGCGGAAGCCTTGATGTCGGTGTTTGCCTTCAGGAAGCTGCGCGACATGAAGACACTCTGCGCATCGCCCGCCAGATGCGAGGCAAGCATTGCGCCGCGATCATTCCACTGGCCGAAGAAGCCATTGGTCGTCGGGTTTGCAATATTGGTGTCCACGCCGAAGCCGACCTCAACCGGCACGATGTCCAGCGCATTCTGGAACATCGTCCACTTGCCGGTGTTGTAGAACGCCTGCGTGCCGGAATGGCCCGTCGACCCCGACAGCCAGAAATACTTCGCCAGTTCCTTCTCGCGGACAGCATTGCAAATGCATCCGTTCGAATAGATGCCCACCGCAATATTGGCGCGGTCGAACACCTGCTTCACGTCCTCGAAATACTTCAGGATCGGATCGCGCAGCGCCGCATAGGGCCAGTCCGCATCCACGCCGAAATAAACCGCCGACCCTTCCGGCTGCCCCGCCGCCTCCGCCATGCGCAGCGCCTGCTCCGCATCCTCGCGGCCCCACGCATTGTCGAACGTCCGGAAACAGTTGTTGTAGTGCTGGAACACGCTGCCGATGGACAGCCCCTCGCCAAGGATGATCCGCGCCTCTTCCGGCTGAAGATCCTTCCCCGGCAGGCTCGGCGGCAGGTGCGAGTAATACCGGAACACCGTCCGGGCGCCGTGCTTGTACAGCGCCTTGGCCTTCGCCACGTCCAGCCGTTGCGCCATATCCGTGATCATCGGAAATGCGGAGCTCACGGGCGCCGGTGTGGGCGGTGGCGTTGGAATTGAGGGCGCCGGACCGGAAGGCTTGGCAGACGTACTGCACGCCGCCAGCATCGCCATGGCCGAAGCCTTGAGGAGAAAACTCCGGCGGCTCGTGATGCTGGCCATGACGCCCTCCCGTGTTTGAAAGCTACTTAGCCCGCAGCGGCGCGAAGCCAAGGTGCATGCCAGCGTCGATGATCATGAACTCGCCCGTCACATGGCGGCTTTCGGGGCCGGCAAAGAACAGGATCGACTCCGCAATATCCTCCGGCATCGACGCCACCCGCAGCGGCACAGACTTCGCCACATTCTCCGCCGTCTGCGATTCCACGTCGTTGCCCTGATACTTCGTGAACCAGCCCGATCCGATATAGCCGGGGCACACCGCATTCACGCGAATGTTCGGCGCCAGCGCCCGGGCAAGGCTCAGCGTCATCGTGTTGAGCGCGCCCTTGGTCGAGGCATAGGCGATCGACGATCCGATACCCGTCACGCCCGCGATCGACGACACATTGACCACCGATCCCTTGCCGCTTGCCGC
This sequence comes from Hyphomonadaceae bacterium, assembly GCA_030158285.1. Taxonomy (GTDB): domain Bacteria; phylum Pseudomonadota; class Alphaproteobacteria; order Caulobacterales; family Hyphomonadaceae; genus UBA7672. The sequence goes on along the minus strand of JAOATF010000131.1, from coordinate 2,450 downwards.
CAGATGCGGCTGTGCCGCGCGCGTCATCTGGTACACGGCGATCACGTTGACCTTGTAGAGATTCAGGAAGTCATCCGCTTCCAGCGCATCCAGATCCGTATGCTTGGCGAACTTGGTGATCCCCGCATTGTTCACCAGCACATCCAGCCCGCCGAATTTCTCGACCGCCGCCGCCACCAGCGCCTTGCAATCTCGGTCCTCCGCCACATTGGCCTTCACCGCGAACGCCTCGACACCCAGCGCCTTGCACTGCGCCACCACCTCGTTGGCGGCATCCGCGCTCGAATTGTAGTTGATGCACACATTCACGCCGCGCCGCGCCAGGCCCACTGCCGTCGCCGCGCCGAGGCCGGTGCCTCCGCCCGTCACGATCGCCCGCTTGCCTTTCATGCTGTTGACGTCGCTCATGCCGCGCTTCCTCTGGTCGGGTCTGGTTATGGGGTGACATTGCCCAAACCCGGCGGCCAAGGCAAAGGACAGATTATCGACCCGGGAGCCCGTGATCTCTGACCCACCCACCCCGCAACGCATTGCAGACCTGATCCGGACGAGCTTCCCGCTCACCCCGGTTCCTTCCATACCCGAAATCCAGCTCCACAAGGCTAACCCGCAGAGCGGCCTCTGGCGCTTTGCCGAAGCCGACCGGGCGTTTGATTCCCCGTACTGGGCCTATCACTGGGGCGGCGGCCTCGCGCTCGCGCGCTATGTCCTCGATCATCCGGAAACCGTTGCCAGTCGCCGCGTGATCGATCTTGGCGCGGGTTCAGGCCTCGTCGCAATCGCAGCGGCCTTGTCTGGCGCGACTCAGGTCACCGCTGCCGACATCGACCGCTACGCCGTCATCGCAACGGACCTCAACGCTGCAGCCAACGGAGTGACCATCACTACCCTGCACGACGATCTGACCACCGGGCTTCCGCCAGAAGCTAACATCATCCTTGTCGGCGACCTCTTCTACGACGAAGCCCTCGCGGAGCGCGTGACCACTTTCCTCGACCGCTGCCTCGCCGCTGGCATCGCCGTCCTCATCGGCGATCCTTGGCGCGCGCATCTCCCACGCAGCCGCCTCGCTCTCCTCGCCGAGTACCCCGGCCACGACTTCGGCAGCGGCAACGCGACGGAGCCGAAGACCAACGCCGTCTTCGCCTTTCGCCCGGCCTGAAACGCAAGCGGCCGGAGATCTCTCGCCGGCCGCTCACCATCCGTCGGAAAGAAGATTAGTTGCCGCCCGGGCGCGGGCCCATGCGCAGCGCCATGAACTGGTCCTTGGTGATGAAGCCATCGCCGTCGGCGTCGATCCGCGACGACCAGATCTGGTCCGCCTGTGCCTTCATCGCGTCCGGTACGATGGCGATCCACTCGGCCTTGTCGAGCTTGTTGTCGCCGTTCTTGTCGCCTTCCTTGAACCGCGCCTCGCGCTGTTCCGGCGTCAGCGGCGTGCCCGGCTGGGCCAGCGCCGGGGCTGCGACCAAAGTGGCCAGCGCGGACGCGGCAAGAAACAGCTTGAGGTTCATGTGTGCGAGTCTCCTGTGCCCTGATGGGCGTTTTATCCCTGATCGCGCCGTCGCCGGGGCGATTGCAAGCTTCAACGACAGCCTCCGGAGCTTCCGTCGCAGCCCCGCCGTCCTGCCCACAGGCCTAATCCGCCGCCCGTGAACGGGCGATGAGCGAGGCTTCGCACTTGCGAAGGCTTCATGACGGCGTACCACGGTGCTAGGAAAAACCGTTCGAATCCGCGTCTGGAGCGCCTTTATGGCCACCACCTTCCCCGACTTCACCCAGCTCCCCCTCGGCGAGCCCGGCAAAGGCGCGGACGTTGAAGCCTGGGCGAAGCTCGCGGGCGATAGCGCCAATGTGATGTGGGAGACGCCTGAAGGCGTGCCCGTGAAGCCGCTGCACACCGCGGCCGACACGGCCGGTCTCGATTTCCTCGACGACTTCCCGGGCATCGCCCCCTTCGGCCGCGGCCCCTACCCCACCATGTACACCAACCAGCCGTGGACCATCCGCCAGTATGCCGGATTCTCCACCGCCGAGGACTCCAACGCCTTCTACCGCCGCAACCTCGCCGCCGGCCAGAAAGGCCTCTCGGTCGCCTTCGACCTCGCCACTCACCGTGGCTATGACTCAGACCACCCGCGCGTGACGGGCGACGTTGGCATGGCCGGCGTTGCGATCGACTCGATCTACGACATGCGCACGCTCTTCGCTGGCATCCCGCTCGACCAGATGTCCGTGTCGATGACCATGAACGGCGCGGTGCTGCCCGTGCTGTCGCTCTACATCGTCGCAGCCGAGGAACAGGGCGTCGGCCCCGAAAAACTCTCGGGCACGATCCAGAACGACATCCTCAAGGAATTCATGGTGCGGAACACCTACATCTATCCGCCCCGCTCCTCGATGCGCATCATCTCCGACATCTTCGCCTACACCTCGCAGAAGATGCCGAA
>JAOATF010000130.1 GCA_030158285.1 Hyphomonadaceae bacterium | reverse complement strand
ATGGCGGCGCTGACGACGACATCCTGTCGGGCGGCAACGGCGACGACATCCTGGGTGGCGGCGGCGGCGCCAATGACCGTGCTGACTTCACGGACGGCGTGCTGAACTACACCGTCCGGCTGGTTGGAAACGACATCCTCGTCGGAGACACTGTCGGAACTGATGGCAACGATACGGTTCGCAACGTTGAAGTCCTGCGCTTCGGCACGACGAACTACAACGTGGTCACCGGCACCAACGGCAACAACACGCTTAACGGTCTCGCCACGGCCGACTACATCATGGGTGGCGCGGGCAACGACACGATCAACGCTGGCGATGGCAACGACTTCATCAGCCAGACTGCCGTGAGCGATGGCCGTGACTTCGTCGACGGTGGCGCCGGCACGGATACCTACATCCTGCACGGCGTTGGCGGTGGAGCGGAAACCTTCACCATCTACACCCGCGCGGCGTGGGATGCGGTGGCTGGCAACGACATCAACTCGTTGAACGCCAACACCGAGATCGTCATCACCCGCGACGGCACCAACTTCGCGTCGGTTATCGCCGAACTCGACAACATCGAGGAGATCCGCGTCAACTCGCTGAACACGACCGCCAACAACGGCAACAACGCCACGTTGCCGGATGGTGGCACCAGCGGCGGCGACACGATCACTGTCATCGGTGACTTCACGCCGACCAGCCTGGACTTCAACACCATCCGCGTGCAGGGCACGTCGGGGAACGACACGATCGACATCACGGGGCTCACTTCGGCTCACCGCATGGTGTTCGAATCGAATGGCGGTCTCGACACCATCCTGGGCAGCGTGCGGACGCAGGACGTCTTCAACGGCGAAGGTCTCAACGACCAGCGCACGGCGTCCGGCACGGGCATCGCGCCGACGGTTGGCGGTACGGACCTCTCTGACTTCGGTTCGTCCGATGTCTTCTCAGGCCTGAGCCGCCAGGCTCTGCGCGAGATGCTTGCCGACCAGCTGGGTGTTACCCGGTCGGGCGCGCCCCGTGTCGAGCTGGCCGCTGCCGACGGTCCGGACTTCTCGAACTTCCTGCTCCACTACAGCCAGTCTTCGGACCTCGGCCGGACCATGGTGGATATGGGGCTCGACATCCAACCGCTCGACCTGGTCAACCCGGTCGATGTGCAGGTGGCGACGGCAGGTAATGTGGAGAGTGTGTCCTTCGATCACCGCTTCCTTGCACCTGCGCTCTACGACATCGTGCCGTTCTGATGGTAAACAGGCGCCAGACGTGCACTGCATTTGTCTGGCGCCTGACACCAACCTGACCGGCGCATGTGAAGAGGGACGACACTAACGTGATCAAGTCTTTTCTCCCGGCCCCGGTAGCCACTGCGCTAGACGCCTGCCGGCCGCACTTTGTTGCGGCCGCTCTCTTTAGTGCCCTGATAAATATACTGTATTTGGCCCCTACGCTGTACATGATGCAGGTCTACGACCGCGTCGTGCCGACGGGTGGCATCATTACCCTGGTGTGGATCACGGCCGTTCTTGCGGTGGCCATCGCCACGCTGACGGCTCTGGAAGCCACGCGTTCACGTATCCTGATGCGTGCATCCCTGCGCCTCAACCGTCTCCTTTCGGGAGAAATCCTCGATCGCCTGATGTCGCGGGCCAAGCTGAAACAGGGGGAAACGTCCTCCGCCCAGGCGATGCGGGAGTTCGATACCATCCGCCAGACCGTCGGCGGGCCGGCCGCGAGCGCCGTGTTCGATGCTCCGTGGACGCCCCTTTACCTGATCGTGGCTTTTGCAATTCACCCGGCGCTGGGCTGGCTGATCATCGGCGCGGGCATCGTGCTGGTCACCTTGGCCGTGGTTAACGAAAGACATACGTCCAGCAAGTCCGCCAAGGCTCACCAGGCCGCCGCCGCATCCTACGCCGGTACGCAGGCGACCGTCGCCGAAGCCGAGGCGATCCGCGCGCTGGGCATGCGCCGCTCGCTGGTGGCGCGCCAGATCTCGCAGCGGGCCGAAGGGCTCGAGGCGCAGAACCAGATCCAGATCCTGGGCGTGCGCTACAACACGCTGGTCAAGTTCATCCGCATGTTCATGCAGTCGCTGGCGCTGGGCGTCGGCGCGTGGTTGGCCGTGTCGGGCGAGATTTCGGTGGGTTCGATCATCGCGGCCTCGGTTCTGCTGAGCCGCGCGCTGCAGCCGGTCGAGCAACTGGTCGGCAGCTGGCCGACCATCATGCAGGCCCGCAACGCCCTGAACACCATCCGCCGCCTGTTCGAGTCGACCGAAACGGCGCAGGCCGAGCGCACCGCGCTGCCGAAGCCGAAGGGCGACCTGGAGCTCGACCGCATCATCGTGAAGTCGCAGGCCGGTGGTAACCTCATCCTCCGCAACGTCTCCGTGGCGATCAAGCCGGGTGAGATCCTGGGCGTGATCGGGCCGTCGGGTTCGGGTAAGTCGACGCTGGCCCGCATAGCGGCGGGCGCCATGACGCCGGACGCCGGCGAGGTTCGCGTCGATGGTGCGAGCATCACCGACTGGGATCCGGAACTGCTGGCGCAACATATCGGCTACCTCCCGCAGAATATTGCGCTGCTGCCGGGAACGATTGGCGAGAACATCGCCCGCTTCCGCGGCTCGCTGGTGAAGAACAAGGCTGAACTGGACCGCATGATCGTCGCCGCCGCCCAGATGGCTGGCGCGCACGAGATGATCCTGCAGCTGCCGATGGGCTATGACACGGTAATCAAGTCGAACGGGTTCGAACTGTCGGCCGGCCAGGCGCAACGCGTGGCGCTGGCGCGGGCGCTGTTCGCCGATCCTCAGGTGTTCATCCTGGACGAGCCGAACTCGGCGCTGGATCAGGATGGCGAGGAAGCGCTCGATCGCGCCGTCAAGGCGCTGGTCCTGCGCGGCGCGGCGGTGGTCATCGTCGCTCACCGCACGGCTGTGCTGAACAATGCCGACAAGCTTCTGGTCATGCATGACGGCGCGGTCGCCAACTACGGCCCGCGTGCGGAAGTCGTTGACGAGCTGCGCAAACGCGCCGCCGCCCGGGCCAATGTCGTGCCCATTACTCAGGGCGGGAGGTCGTAATCATGTCTGACGTTGTGACCGCTGAAGACCTGAAAATGCTCGACGTGAAAGCAAACGACATGATCGCGAACGATGTTGAGGGCGAGACCTCGCGCAAGGATGTGATGTCGCCGTCGCGTGATAGCGTGCTGCCTGAATTGCGCGCTGGCATGGTGATCGCCGGGGTGTTCTTCGTCGGCCTGCTGGGCTGGGCCTCGCTGATCCCGCTGGATGCGGCCGCGACGGCCGAGGGTATTGTGGCCGTGGCGGGCAACCGCCAGGCCGTGCAGCATCGCGATGGCGGCATCGTCACCAAGCTGAACGTGACCGAAGGCCAGTTCGTGAAGCAGGGCGACCTGCTGCTGCAGATCTCGGCGTCGGAACTGGTGGCGCAGGAGCGCGGGCTTGCCGGCGAGACCATCGCGCTGCAGGCGCAACGCGCCCGCCTGATGGCGGAACGCGCCGGTGATCGCGCGCTGTCGACGCCGGCGGAGTTCGCCAACTTGTCCGCCGAGGACAAGGTGCTCGCTGACGAAGCCATGCGTGGCCAGACGCTGCTGTTCCAGGCGCGCCGTGGCTCGGTGGCGACGGAGCGCAGCGTTCTCGAACAACGCATCCGCCAGCACGCCGAACAGATTTCGGGCATCGAGTCGCAGAAGTTCTCGAACGAGATGCAGAAGGAAATCATGAATGAGCAGCTGGATGGCCTGAAGAAGCTGGTGCCGTCCGGTTATGTCGCCCTGAACCGCGTGCGCGGCCTGGAGCGCGAGATTGCCGACCTCGACGGCCGTGAAGGCACACTGCGGTCTGACGGCGCGCGCCTGACCGAAGCCATCGGTGAAGCACGCCTCGAGATTATCGGCGTCGATCGCCGCAAGGCCGAGGAAGTCGCGACTGAAATGCGCGACGTGCAGGTCCGTCTCGACGAGGTGATGCCGCGCCTGACAGCGACGCGCCAGCAGATCGCCCGCTCGGAAGTCCGCGCGCCGTCATCCGGCCGCGTCGTGGGCCTCAAGGTTCACACCGAGGGCGGCGTTGTCGCCGCCGGCGAGACGCTGATGGAAGTCGTGCCGCAGGACCGCAGCCTGGTGATCGAAGCCAAGGCAGCACCGACGGACGCAGACGATCTCAATGTCGGCATGACAACGCAGATCCGCTTCCCGGCGCTGCAGGAACGCGACATCCCGATCATCGAAGGCGAGATCACCAAGGTCTCGGCCGACAGCTTCGAGGACCAACGCACGGGCATGCACTACTTCGAGATCGAAGTGAGCGTGCCGCCGGAAGCTCTGGCCAAGCTGAAAGAGTATCGCTCCGACGGCGGCATCCGCGCCGGTCTCCCGGCCCAGGTGGTCGTGCCCCTGCGCCAGCGCACCGCGCTCGGCTACCTGCTCGAGCCGCTGGCCTCAACCTTCTGGAAAGTCGGCCGCGAGCACTAGGACGGCAATCAATCAACGACACCAGACCCCGGTGGCCACAAGCCACCGGGGTTTGTTTTTGTGTCTGGTTTATCGGAGGGGGTGGTACCAGCTCCCGGGCTCGAACCGGGGACCTCTAGATCCACAATCTAGCGCTCTAACCAACTGAGCTAAGCCGGCATCCACACCGCGCCTGTGGCGCGCGAGAGAGGGGTATTAGCTCCGCTGCCGCGCCGGGGCAAGCAGAGGTTTCCGTGGCGGTGCGCGGGCGGGCCGGCCGGCGAAAATAGCTGGAAAACGGGCGTTACGGCGAGGTCAGCGGTTGCCGAACAGCTTGCCGAGGGCCTTCTGGGCTTCGGCCTTGAGGCGATCCTCGGCGGACTGGGGCTTCTCCGCGGGGGGCGGCGTGGTGGCCGTCTGGCCTTCAGTGGGGGCGGGTGTTTCGGCGGGTGTGGCCGGGGTTTCGGCGGGAGCGGGCGTTGGGGTTGCTGCCGGTGTCGCGGGCGTGGCCGGTTTGGTTTTGCCGAGGCCGAGCCCGAGGCGGTCGCGGATGCTGTCGCCGAGGCCTTTCAGTTCGTCCTGGATTTCGGACTCGACCTTGTTGCGGGCGGAGGCGGTGGCCTTGTCGGCGAGCCAGCCCCAGTCCGGCGTGAAGGAAATGTTGGTCCAGCCGCCGGACAGCTTCAGCGGCAGGCCATAGCCGTTGAGGCCGGACTTCTTGTCGGTGAATTGCGGGTAGAGGTTGAAGGTCAATTGCTGGCGGCCGATGTCGAGCGCGCCGCCCGCGTCGATGGTCATCCCGCCGGCGTCGATGTTCATGCCGGTGACGACGGCGACGCCATCGGCCATGGCGAAGGTGGTTTCGAGGGCTTGGAACTGTGTCTGGGCGCCCGAGGCGAAGGCTGCGCCCGAGAACTTCTTCGAGGTGAGCGCGTTGCCGGCGGCGGCGGCGAGCTCGGTGAGGTTGACGCCTTTCAGCACGCTCTGGTCGGAGGCGATCTTGCCCTGGCCGGCGAGCGAGCCCATCAGCGCCTGCAGCGTGTTGCCCGAACCGGCGATGTCGATGTCGAGACCTCCGGCGCCTTCCAGCATGTTGAAGCCGGCGGAGGCGCTGAGCAGGTCCTTCAGCGCCAGCTCGTCCATCTTCGCTTTCAGCTCGATGGCGGGCTTGGCGGTGCTGCCGTCGGCGACGAAGCGGGCGCTGCCGGCGCCGCCGAACAGCGAGGTCTGTTTGAGGTCGGCGACGAGGCGTCCGCCCGTCAGCGTGAGGCCGAGATTGGAGGGGCCGAAGTTGAACTTGTCGAACCGGATGCCGGCAGTTTTCAGCGTCAGGTCGGCGTCGACCATGCGCAGGGGCGACAGGTCGATCGGCGTGGCGGGCCAACCGGCGGGGGCGGCTGCGGGCTTGCCGGCAGGCGCGCCGGAAGCTGTGGCGTAGGGCGTGATGTCGATGGCGCTGGTGGCCAGCGTGCCGGTGAGGCGCGGCTTGGCGCCGAAGGCCAGCGCGGCCTGACCTGTGCCGGTGATGCCGTCGAACTTCACGGTGGCGTTCTTGAGAAGGACGTCCGTGGCGCTCCCGGAGGTTTGCCCGGTGAGCGAGAAGGCCTTGTAGATGTCGCCGGGCGGCAGCTGCGTGCCGGCGGCGTCGGCGAGCTTGCGCAGGTCGGGCGCGGCGATGGTGACGTCGCCGGCGAAGGTCAGCTGGTCTTTCAGCTCCGCATTGCCCTTGAAGGCGAGGTTCAGGAGGCCGCTGGCGTGGGAGAAATTCACGTCAGCGAACTTCAGGTCGTCCATCGTGCCGTTGATCTTCGCGGCGACGGTGGCCTTGCCGAGGGCGGCTTCTGCGGGCGGGGCGATATTCAGCGCGCGGGCGAGGTCGGCCAGCTTGGGCGCTTCGGCGCTGGCTTCGAGGGCGAGCGCGATGCCATCGGCGATGTGGGCTTCGCCCTTGAGGTCGGCGTTGAGCAGCGCGCTTTCGTGGCGGGCCGAGGCGACCTTGACCGTGATGTCGTCGAACGTGCCGAACGCCTGGCCGGAGAGCTTGAGCTTGCCAAGCACGGTGGGGACGGGAAGGTCGACCTTGAAGGCTTTGCCGAGTTCCGGGATGGCGGGGATTTCGCTGTCCATGGCGAAGTCGAATTGCGGCTTGGCGCCGAGCCCGAGCGTGCCTTTGAGGTTGGTCTGGATCAGGTCGGTCTGCAGCTTGATTTCGACGGGGGTGGGCGTGCCGTCCATCATCGCTTTCGGGTTTTCGAGTTTGGACTCGATGCGGAATTTCAGGTCGTTGGCGAGACCTTCGGCGTTGAAGGATAGCGGCTTGTCCAGCGCCTGCATGTCGGCGGAGAGGTTGAGGTTGCTCAGCGTCTGGAGCGTTTTCTCCTTGCGGTCGTCGAAAGAGACGAGGCCCTTCTCGATGCGGACATCACGCAGCGAGGCGCTCATCGTGCCGCTCTGCGGCGGCTGGCCGGGTTCGGCGGGCGGCGCGGCGGCGGGGGTGAAGGTCCAGTTGTTCACGCCGTCTTCGCGGTTGACGAGGCTGATGGTCGGCTCGACGAGGACGAATTCCTCGACCTCGACATTGCCGAAGAACAGCGGCCAGAGGGCGACCGCAGCGCGGAGTTCCTTCATCGAGGCAAACGGCGCGTCGCCGAACCCTTCCGGGTTCGCAATGGTGGAGGCGCCGGCGCGGGCCTCGATCCGCGGGAAGACGGCGACGTTGATGTTGCCGGTAACGGTGACCTTCCGGCCCAGCGCCTGCGAGGCGACTTCGGCGATCTTGGCCCGGTAGACCTCCTGCGGGATGAGGTTGGGGAGGACCAGGATGGCAGCGGCCAGCAGGACGAGGACGCCCCCGGCAATGCTGCCGCCGATGATCAGGGCCTTCTTGTTCATCGAGAATCCTCCGGTGGAACGCCCATCTAAGACATGAGGGGAGTGGGGCGCCAGCAAGGCATCTACCGTTAAGGCAGGATAGGGCGTGAGTTCAGCCACGATGCTTTACCGCCAAGGGATCAGCACCTAAGTCGGGGGCTTACTCGAGCCTGAGGACGGGCAGGGAATTGACACTGGAAGCTGATCTTGCGGCGTATGCCGCGCGTTTTGTTGCGCGTCCAGCGCGCAGGAAGCCCTTGCCTGCGCACCTGCAGCGGCTTGAAGCTGAAAGCATTTTTATCATGCGGGAGGTCGCCGCCGGGTTCGAGAACCCGGTGATGCTGTATTCTATCGGCAAGGACAGCTCCGTGATGCTGCACCTAGCGATGAAGGCGTTCTGGCCCTCGCGCCCGCCATTTCCGTTCATGCACGTCGATACGACCTGGAAGTTCCGGGAGATGGTGCAGTTCCGGGACCTGATCACCAAGAAGCTGGGCCTCGACCTGATCGTCCATATCAATGAGGACGGGCTGAAGCGGGGGATCAACCCGTACAGCTCGGGCTCCAACCTGCACACGCAGGTGATGAAGACCGAGGGCCTGCGGCAGGCGATGGACAAGTACCGGTTCGATGCGGCCTTCGGCGGCGCGCGCCGGGACGAGGAAAAGAGCCGGGCCAAGGAGCGCATCTTCTCGTTCCGGACCGAGAGCCATGGCTGGGACCCCAAGAGCCAGCGGCCGGAGCTGTGGAGCCTCTACAACACGCGCAAGGCGAAGGGCGAAAGCATCCGCGTCTTCCCGATCTCGAATTGGACCGAGCTGGATATCTGGGCCTACATCGCCGAGGAGGAGATTCCGATCGTTCCGCTGTATTTCGGCAAGGAACGTCCGACGGTGATCCGCAACGGCCAGATCTTCATGGTCGACGATGATCGCACGCCGATGGAGCCGGGCGAGACGGCCGTGCAGCGCATGATCCGCTTCCGCACGCTGGGCTGCTATCCGCTGACGGCGGCGATCGAGAGCGATGCGGCGACGCTGGACGACATTGTCGGCGAGATGCTGACGGCGCGAACATCCGAACGCTCGGGCCGCCTGATCGACCATGACGAGAGCGGGTCGATGGAGAAGAAGAAGCGCGAGGGATATTTCTGATGGCCACGAAAGTGACCCCCCTGCGTACGAAAGAACAGCGCCAGTCTGTGCGCGACCTCGCCGCCGCCGAGATGGGCGTGCTGCGGTTCATTACCTGCGGCTCGGTGGATGACGGCAAGTCGACGCTGATCGGGCGGTTGCTGTACGACACCAAGCTTCTGTTCGAAGACCAGCTGGCGACGCTGAAGAAAGACAGCGCCAAGCACGGCACGCAGGGCGAGAACATGGATTTCGCGTTGCTGCTGGACGGCCTCGAGGCTGAGCGCGAGCAGGGCATCACGATTGACGTGGCCTATCGCTTCTTCTCGACCGACAAGCGCAAGTTCATCGTCGCGGATACGCCGGGGCACGAGCAGTACACGCGCAACATGGCGACGGGCGCGTCGACCGCCGATCTCGCCATCATCCTGATCGATGCGCGGCGGGGTGTGCTGCCGCAGACCAAGCGGCATACCTACATCGCCAACATGCTGGGCGTGAAACACCTGGTGCTGGCCATCAACAAGATGGACCTGGTTGAGTACAGCCGCGCGCGCTTCCACGAGATCGTGGCGAGCTATCTGGCGATTGCGGACAGTCTCGGTTTCGAGTCGATCACGCCGATTCCGATGTCGGCGCTGAATGGCGACAACGTCATCAAGAAGTCCGAGGCCATGTCGTGGCATCAGGGGCCGACGCTGCTGGAGCATCTGGAGACGATCCAGATCGCGGACGTGCGCGCGGATGCGCCGTTCCGTCTGCCGGTGCAGTGGGTGAACCGTCCGAACCTCGATTTTCGAGGCTTTTCGGGGACGGTCATCTCCGGCTCGGTGAAGCCGGGCGATCAGGTCGTGGTCGCCAAGTCGGGCAAGACTTCGAAGGTGAAAGCGCTTGTGACGGCGGATGGCGATCTGCCCATCGCCAAGGCGGGCGACGCGATCACGCTGGTGATCGAGGACGAGATTGATGCTTCGCGTGGCGACGTCTTCGCGGCGCCGGATGCGCGGCCGGAGCTATCGAACCAGTTCACGGCGAACGTGCTGTGGATGCACGAGGATGCGCTGACGACGGGCAACGCCTATGTGCTGAAGATCGGCTCGCAGACCGTGCAGGCGGCGGTGACGGGCATCCGGCACAAGATCGACATCAACACGCTGGACAAGACGGCGGGCAACAGCCTGGGTCTCAACGAGATCGGGTTCTGCAACATCACGGCGAACCAGCCGATCGCGTTTGATCCCTACAAGACGATCCGCGAGGGCGGGGCGTTCATCCTGATCGATCGATTCACCAACCAGACGGTTGGCGCCGGCATGATCGAGTTCTCGCTGAACCGTGCGACCAACGTTCACCGCCACGCGATGGACGTGACCAAGACCAGCCGCTCGCTGATCAAGGGGCACAAGCCGGCGATCCTGTGGTTCACGGGCCTGTCGGGTGCTGGCAAGTCGACGATCGCGAACCTTGTCGAGCGGAAGCTCTCGGCGATGGGCGCGCACACCTATTCGCTGGACGGCGACAACATCCGTCAGGGGCTCAACAAGGACCTCGGCTTCACCGATGCAGATCGCGTGGAGAACATCCGGCGTATCGGCGAGGTGGCTAAGCTGTTTGTCGATGCGGGCGTGATCGTCACGGCGTCGTTCATCTCTCCGTTCCGGGCCGAGCGCGACATGGTGCGCGGGCTGGTGGAGAAGGGCGAGTTCTTCGAGGTGTTCGTGGATACGCCGCTGGCGATTGCCGAGAAGCGCGATGTGAAGGGCCTCTACAAGAAGGCGCGCGCCGGGCAGATCAAGAACTTCACGGGCATCGACAGCCCTTATGAGGCGCCGATCGATCCGGAGCTGAAGCTGGACACGGCGCATGCCGAGGCGGAGGCGATGGCGGACCAGGTGATCGACCACCTGCGTCAGGCGGGGATCATCGGTTCGGCGGGTGAGCCGCTGAATGATTTCTCGATCTGATACTATTGCTACTACGGGCCTTGCCGACCGGATTGTTATAATATAACAGCGGGACCATGGCAGGTTCGGAAGCGGCAATTGTGCTGGGCGCGGGTGCGCTGAGCGTGGCGGGGGTGGCGTTTGCGCTGCTGGCCGCCACGATCGCCAAGCGCGTGACCGACCTGGTGGGCATGGCGGGCGGCATCGTGATCCTGATCACGGGCCTGACGCACCTGGCGCCCGAGGCGCTGTCAGCCGGAAATACGGCGCGGTTCTTCCTGTTCGCGGGTGCGGCGGTTGGCATCCTGCTGGAGCTGGTGTTCCGCACGCGCTCGCAGCCTTCGCCGCAGACCGAAGTTGTCGGCGCGTGGCTGGGCATCGTCGTGCTGGGAATCCATTCGACGCTGGACGGCGCGGTCTACACAGCTGTGTTGTGGCATGGCGAAGAGTCCGGGCTGATGACGTCGCTCGGCCTGATCCTGCATGAAGCGCCCGAGGGCGTGGTGGCGATGGCGATGGCGCTGAAGGCGGGGCTGAGGCCGCCGGTGGCCGCGTTGACGGCTGTGCTGGCGTCGTCCGTGACGACGCCGCTGGGCTGGGTGATCGCGCATGCGATCGGCGAATCGGGCCATGGCGTGATGCAGGCGATGTTCGCGGCTTCGGCAGGGCTGCTGCTCTATGTCGGCTGGCATCTGGTGGCCGGCGGCTGGCGTTCGCTGCGGCGCACCTAAGGCGGGCGCACGGAAACGGGCGAAAAGCAGAGCCTGGCGCACGTCTGTTCCAAACTTTGTGATGTGGCCCGTTCCGCACGCGTTTCTTCGCCAGCTAGAGCGATATATATCTCCTGCAAATGCCGGAGACTCTCATGGCCGACCTGTTTGATAATCCGCTGGGCACCGATGGGTTCGAGTTCGTCGAATACACCTCGCCCAATCCGCACGAGCTGGGGAAATTGTTCGAGGCTTTCGGCTTTACCGCTGTGTCGCGGCACCGGTCGAAGAATGTGGTTCGCTACAAGCAGGGCGACATCAACTTCATCCTGAACATGGAGCCTTCGGGCCAGCCGGCGGCGTTCCGCGGGCAGCATGGGCAGGGCGCCAATGCGATGGCGTTCCGCGTGAAGGATGCTGCCAAGGCGTATGCCGAGGCCCTGAAGCGCGGGGCGGAGCCGGCGTTCGGCAATGTCGGGCCGATGGAGCTGAACATTCCGGCGATCCAGGCGATCGGCGGGGCGTACATCTATCTGGTCGATCGCTATGGCGCGCACGGCATCTACGATATCGACTTCATTCCGATTGAGGGCGCGGACGAGAAGAAGGCGTCGGTGGGCCTCACCTATCTCGATCACCTGACGCACAACCTGTTCCGCGGGAACATGGCGAAGTGGGCGGACTATTACGAGCGCATCTTCAACTTCCGCGAGATCCGCTATTTCGACATCGAGGGGAAACAGACGGGTCTCGTCTCGAAAGCGATGACGAGCCCGTGCGGGAAGATCCGCATTCCGCTGAACGAGAGCCGCGACGACAAGAGCCAGATCGAGGAGTTCCTCAAGGACTATGGCGGCGAGGGCATCCAGCACATCGCGCT
>JAOATF010000129.1 GCA_030158285.1 Hyphomonadaceae bacterium | reverse complement strand
AATTCACCGTCAACCGCTCGCCCCACATCGACAAGAAGTCGCGCGAGCAGTTCGAGATCCGTACGCACAAGCGCGTTCTCGATATCGTTGATCCGACCCCGCAGACCGTTGACGCGCTCATGAAACTCGACCTCTCGGCCGGCGTCGCCGTCGAGATCAAGCTGGGGAACGGCTAATGCGCACCGGAATCCTCGCCAAGAAAATCGGCATGACCCGCGTGTTCGGCGCTGACGGCGCCCACGTGCCGGTCACCGTGCTGTCGCTCGAAGGCTGCCAGGTCATCGGCGTCAAGAAAGACGAAGTCCGTGAAGTCGACGTCCTCAAGAAGGGCGAAAAGACCGGCACGCGTCAGGCCAATGATGGCTACACGGCCATCGTGCTCGGCGCCGGCGCCCGCAAGGCCAAGAACGTGAACAAGTCGCTCCGCGGCGTGTTCGCCAAGGCCGCTGTCGAGCCGAAGGCCGTCATCCGTGAATTCCGTGTGTCCAAGGACATGCTGCTTGAGGTCGGCGCAGAAATCAGCGCCGACCATTTTGTTTCCGGCCAGAAGGTCGACGTTGTCGGCCTCACCAAGGGCAAAGGCTTCGCCGGCGCCATGAAGCGCTGGAACTTCGGCGGTCTGGAAGCTTCGCACGGCGTGTCGGTGTCGCACCGCTCGCACGGCTCCACCGGTCAGCGCCAGGACCCGGGCCGCGTGTTCAAAGGCAAGAAGATGGCGGGTCACCTCGGCGTCGAGCGTGTCACCACCCAGAACCTCGAAATCGTTCGTACGGACGCTGAGCGCGGCCTGATCCTCATCAAGGGCGCCGTCCCCGGCGCCGCCAACAGCTGGGTCGAGATTCACGACGCAGTGAAGGCGAAGGACAACAAGGGCGCTCCGTCGCCTGCCGGCCTCGTCAAGAAGGAAGGCTGAGACCCATGAAACTCCCAGTCATCAAACTTGACGCGGCCAAGGCCGGCGAGATCGAAGCTTCGGACGCCGTGTTCGGCATCGAAGAGATCCGCTCGGACATCCTGCAGCGCATGGTTCGCTACCAGCTCTCCAAGCGCCAGGCCGGCACGCACTCGACGCAGAACCGCGACGACGTCTCGGTCACGACCAAGAAGCTCTATCGCCAGAAGGGCACGGGCGGCGCGCGTCACGGTTCGCGCAACGCTCCGATCTTCGTCGGCGGTGGTGTCGCCCACGGTCCGCACCCGCACAGCCACGCCCACGACCTGCCGAAAAAGGTCCGTGCGCTCGCGATGAAGCATGCGCTGTCGTCGAAAGCCAAAGACGGTTCGCTGGTCGTCCTCGACGCGCTGACCGGCGACAAGACCAAGGACCTGGTTGCCCAGCTGAAAACGCTCGGCATCTCGAACGCTCTCGTGATCGGCGGCGCCGAGCTCGACGAGAAGTTCGCCAAGGCCGCTCGCAACATCCCCAATATCGACGTGCTCCCGCTCGCCGGCCTCAACGTTTACGACGTTCTGCGCCGCAAGACCCTCGTGCTCTCGCGCGAAGCGGTCGAAGGCGTGAATGCCCGCTTCGCCACGGCTGAGAAGGCGTAAGACAATGGCATCTGCTCCCAAACCGGCTCCGAAAGCCCTCCACTACACGCGCCTCACGGCGCCGATCATCACCGAGAAGTCGACCATGCTCTCCGAGCACAACAAGGTCGTCTTCCGCGTGCCGCTCGACGCGACCAAGCCGCAGATCAAGGAAGCGGTTGAAGCCCTGTTCAATGTCAACGTCGTTGGCGTGAACACGCTGGTCGTCAAAGGCAAATCCAAGTTCTTCCGCGGCGTCCCGGGCAAGCGTTCGGACGTCAAGAAAGCGATCGTGACGTTGAAGGACGGCCAGTCCATCGACGTGACGACCGGTCTCTGAGGATAAGGCGTCATGGCTCTTAAGACCTTCAACCCGACTTCGCCCGGCCGCCGCCAGCTCGTGCTGGTGGACCGCTCGGGTCTGCACAAGGGCGGCCCCGTCAAGGCGCTGACCGAGGGCAAGACCTCGTCCGGCGGCCGCAACAACCTCGGCCGTCGCACCGCGCGCTGGCGTGGGGGCGGCGCCAAGAAGTCGTACCGCATCATCGACTTCAAGCGTCGCAAGTGGAACGTCCCGGCGACGATCGAGCGCCTGGAATACGACCCGAACCGCACCGCCTTCATCGCACTGATCAAATACGCCGATGGCGAGCTGGCCTACATCATCGCGCCGCAGCGTGTTGATGCTGGCGATACGGTCATTGCCGGCGAAGCCGTCGACATCAAGCCGGGCAACGCGATGCCGCTCAAGGGCATCCCGGTCGGCACGATCATCCACAACATCGAGATGAAGCCGCTCAAGGGCGCGCAGATCGCTCGTTCGGCCGGCTCGTACGCGCAGCTGGTTGGTCGCGGCGATGGCTACGCTCAGGTCAAGCTTTCGTCGGGCGAAGTTCGCCTGATCCCGGAAGGCTGCATGGCCACGATCGGCGCGGTCTCGAACCCGGACAACATGAACGAAGTGCTCGGCAAGGCCGGCCGCAACGTTCACAAGGGCTGGCGCCCGCACGTTCGCGGCGTCGCCATGAACCCGGTCGACCACCCGCACGGTGGTGGTGAAGGC
>JAOATF010000128.1 GCA_030158285.1 Hyphomonadaceae bacterium | reverse complement strand
ACATTGCCGATCATGTCGTAGAGGCCGAGCTTGCTGGCCGGGAAGCAACCGACCGGAGCCGCGCCCGCAAAGCCATCCTGCACTTCGTTCTTCACCGGGAAGATGCCCTGCCAGAAATTGGCGATCGGCTTGCCGTCCTTGTCCATCGCCCCCGAGAGCCTGTTGGCGGGATCGGGAAGCCCCGCAGCGGCGGCATGCTCCCACTCCTCTTCAGTCGGCAGGCGCCCATCCGCCCACGCGGCGTAGGCTTTCGCATCGGCCAGCGAGACGTGCACCACAGGATCATTCATGTGGCGCACAATGCCCGTGCCCGGTCCGCCGGGCGTCTTCCACGTTGCGCCGCGCTTCAGCACCCATCCGCCCGCGCCGCCGGTCTCCGGCATCTGGAACAGCGCGGACCCGCCAGCCGGGTCGGACGAGGCAGAGGAGCGCTCAGCGTCGGTCACATAGCCCGTCGCTGTGACGAAGCTTTCGAACTGGGCGTTGGTGACTTCGTGGACCTGCAGGCTGAAAGCCGCGACATGAACCGTGCGCGCGGGTTCCTCTTCCGGGTACATCGCGTGAGCGCCCATCTCGACCGCCCCTTCGGGCACACTCGCGAATGCGCCGATCTGTTGCTCTGGCAATCCGCATGCCGGGCGCGCTTCAGCGACTACCTCAGGCGTTGCGCTTTCCGTCTGCGATCCGGAACAGGCAGCGGCAAGCAGCGCCGGGACGATCAACACGCCGCGCATCATTTGCCGGCCAGCAGAGAATCGATTGTGTGGCGCACAACGTTGAGCGCATCTTTGGGCGAGAGGCCCTGATCCTGGCGCAGGCGGCGCCACGCCTGGAACCCGGTGACCATCTCGATGGACGAGAACAGCACGGCATCGGCAATGATCTTCTGCGGCAAGACGCGCTTCAGGCCTTCGCGCTCCATGCGCAGGAAGCGGTTGTAGTCGTCCATCAGGAATTTCGACCGGAACCGCTGCAGGCTGCCGGCGATTTTCAGCGGCATGACGCGTTCGTAGATGTGGGCGCGGCGCTCCAGCAGATCATTGAACTGGTTGCGCCAGCCCTTGCCCTCGAACGGCTTTTCCACCAGCGGCAGGATTTCCGCCGCGACGATGGCGCTGATCTCGCGGGTCAGCGTTTCCATCTCCTCGAAATGGCGAAACACCGTCCGCAGGCCGACATTGGCCTTTTCTGCCACGCGGGCGGCGGCGGGAGACATTTCCCCGTCGCGGATCAGCTCGATCATCGCGTGGACGATACGCTCGCGGCTGCGGTTGGAACGCTGGCGGCGGCCATCCTCCTCGGCGTCATCGCGGACGTCCGCATCGGCTTCCCCGCGAGACTTGCTCTCCGATCGGCTCTTCACCGGTACACTCTCTGACAACCTGCTACTCCAGCCCTAGCTAGCACGATGGCGCCCCGCGCGAAGGGGGGAATACCATGTGCCGGATGCGGTCAGCGGATCACTTGCTGGTCAATCGCGGTTCCCCCAGCCGGCAGGCTGACCAGCAACCCGTCTTCCGCCACCCGGATAGGGCCGGAGAACAGGCTCGGGGCATCGCCCAGGAAGGCCGCATCCAGCATGGAGGACGGCAGGGGCGGCACGATGTGATAGATCACCAGCTGCTTCGCCTTTGCATCCGCCGCCGCCCGCGCCGCGTCTTCCGGGGAGGCGTGATAATCGAGAATGTCGCCCATGACTTTCGCGATGTGAGCCTGCCCCTTGGCAACGGCCGCGTCGCGCATCTCCACGACCATGGAAGGCTTGAGGGCTTCGTGGAACATCACATCAACGCCAGCCGACGCCGCGACCAGGTCCGCCGAATAGACCGTGTCGCCGCTGAGGACGACAGAGCGGCCTTTGTAGTCGATGCGATAGCCGAAGGCCGGCGAGACCGGCGCGTGGTTCACGGCGATGACGGTGACCTTGAGATCATCCTTGTCGACCAGCACCTGCGTGTGGCCTGCACCGGTTGGCGCCGGGATCACTTCCGCAGCGCCGCCGAAGCCGGCTGGATTGGCAATCT
Organism: Hyphomonadaceae bacterium; assembly: GCA_030158285.1. Lineage (GTDB taxonomy): Bacteria > Pseudomonadota > Alphaproteobacteria > Caulobacterales > Hyphomonadaceae > UBA7672. The sequence goes on along the minus strand of JAOATF010000128.1, from coordinate 10,042 downwards.
CGGTCCCGTGGTGGGCCGTGCGATAGGTGCTGTCGAGGCGATAGGCCATGTTGAAGCCTGTCACGACGTCATTGACGCCCTCAGGCCCCGCGATGGGCAGCGGCGTGGCGCGAGAGCCGCCGACCCACGCCTGCAGCATCAGCTCCCCCAGACCATCGATATGATCGGAATGCAGGTGCGTGAGGTAGACCTTTTCGAGCCGCGCAGTCGGGAAGCCCATGCGTGCCAGCCGCCGCGCCCCGCCCGAGCCGCTGTCGAACACCATCACATGCTTGCCCGCGATCACGCCGACGCAGGGGCCCGCGCGCGTGGGATCAGGCAAGGGCGATCCTGAGCCGCACATGAAGACGTGCAGCCCGTCAGGCAGCTCCGTGCTCCGATCACGGCCGACATTCTCCGCCACCGCTTGCCGGAACATCACCTCGCCGATCTGGCGTTTGAACACGAAGGCGCCGGTCGCGCCGATGGCAACCAGAGCGACAAGCCCGAGAGCGAGGTAGCGCTTCTTCATGATTTTGATCCGACAGCTTGGGATCCAACGGATTGCGCGATAGCCTTGATCCAGTCCGGCGCGAACTCAGGCGCCAGCAGGGATTCGATGTTGAGCTGGCCCTTGAGGCCCGCCGTGCGATGCACCGACGCCTCGCGCCATTCCGGCGAGAACGACATGCGCACCATCGATCCACGATCGGGATAGGCGGCGATGGCGATCTCGTCCCACAGCTCCTCGACGCGGCCGAGCGACAGGAAGCTGACATCGGCGGCGAAGACCGCCTGCCCGCCGAACTTCGGCAGGATCTGCGTCACGGCGCGGCCGTATATCTGATAGGCTTCGCGGCCCGTCAGCGTTGTGGCGCGGCCATCTTCATACTCTGCCCTGTCCTTGAACTTCAGCAGGTTGACCATGAAGATCGGGCCCTCGGGGCCCTTCTCGCGCAAGGCTTCGATCTGCGCCGGGTCCGTCGGATAGACGTCGTTGAACACCTGCATGCGTTACCTCCCTGTCGTGTCCGCATTCTGCCCGCGGATCGCATCCTCGATCACCCAGAGCCGGTCCTGGCCCCAGGCGGTTGTTTCCCCGAAGCGAAAACACGGCACACCCCAGAGACCGAGACCGAACAGTTCCTGCCGGTTGGTTTCGGCCTCCGCGCGCCAGTCATCATTGCCGATGCGGGGCTGCGCTTTGCGCCAGTCGAGTCCTGCCGATTCCACGATGCTCCGCAGGCCAGCATCGCTGCCCGCATCGATGCCCTCGGACCAGACGCTGCGCATGAAGGCGAGACAGAAATCATAGCCACGTCCCTGCGCATTGGCCCACGGGAGCAGCGAATAGCCGCGCTCGACCGGGCGCCCGACAGGATCCGCGACGCGGCCGAAAGGCACGCCCACGCGCCGCGCCTCGCGGGCAGCATCCAGCGTGATGTAGTTCCGCTTGGCTGGCGGCACAGGCAAGCCGCGCATCACCATCGGCAAGACGAAGCGCAAGCGCAGCGCGACACCATAGGCATCAGCCAGCGCCTTCACGCGGGCGGCGGCGAGATAGGTGTAGGGGCTGCGGAAGGACAGGTAGAAATGGAGCTCGCTCGCATCCGCTCGCAGGGATGGCGAGGCGTCGGGCGCTGGCGAAACGGGTTGCGGATAGATAGCGTCACCCGGCGCATCCGCCTTGCGGGCGTGCAGCGCAGATAAGCGCTCCTCGAGATAATGCAACCGGTCGAGGCCCCAATACCATTCACCGCCATAGTGAAGCGTGCCGCCAAGATAGTGGCCGAGCTTTGCGCGTGCCGCATCACCGGCAGCTTTGGGAGCAGACGCATCCTCCGTGCTCGCGGGCAAGGCTGTGCCCGACCACAGCGCGGTTGAAATGCTGGCGGCATCGGCGATGAATGTGCCAGCGCGCAGACTGCGGACCAGCGCCGCTTCGGCTTGCGCCAGACGTGGCTGCGATGGCTGGACGCCGGGATCGGCGAAGAGCAGCCCCGCGCGCGCAGCCAGACGCTGTGCATCGAGGCGGGAATAGGCGTCGAGTTTTTCACGTTCGGGCGCGGCCCAGTCCGGTGGCGCGGAGACGAGATGGCAGCGCAACTCAATGTCGTAGCGCGCGGCCAGTTTCGGCAACACCTGCGCCAACAGGCAGGAATAGGGATCGCCGGCCTGATGGAAATAATCGACGCGATGAGGCTCGCCCGATGCCTGCCTGCGCCGCTCGAAGCCTGCACGCGCCTTTTCCAGACGCTCCGCGCTGGTGATCCTTTCGGCGATGCGGGAGATGAGGAAGGAGCGTACCGACATCGCGCGCTCAGCCCTGCCTTGCGGGTTGCTCGCGCACGGCAAGCAGCAGGAACACCAGCGCCAGCGCAACCGCTATGGGGCTGGCATAGTGTTCAGGCGGGTGATGGCCGCCGGCCGCACCCTTGAAGAACCAGCCATCTATGGCCATCAGGCCGCGTGAGAGGATCAGAATCAGTAGGCCAAGCGGAACCAGCGTGCGATAGCGCAGGCCGATCACGAACAGCAGGATCGCCATCGGAATCTGCACCGCCCCGAACCAGGCGAAGACAGCAATGATGGTCTGGCCGTTATGCGTCAGGTCGAGCCCGGCGATCACGCCCGCCCCGCCATCTGGCAGGAAATAGTGGATACAGCCCGGCACGAATTCCAGCACGGCGGCCAACATCAGGAACCATGCCGCCAGCTGCGAGCCGCGATAGGCCGCATTGGTGCTCGGCGGCAGAAACGCCATCTCCGCCCTCCCCTGATTGGCGCTCGAAGCGGCCAGTTTCGTCTATTGGCAGTCTAACTGCCATTATCCCGGGCCGTCAATCGCCAGCGGAGACGTGGTTGGGCAAGATCCCTCGCGACGGGCAGCATCGGCATGCTAGGAGGCATCCTCCGGCAGCACGCGAAACCAGAACGCGAAAGATCGAATGACACGCTCCACTACCGATGTGCTGGTGATCGGCGCGGGCGCAGCCGGGCTGATGTGCGCGATCGAGGCGGGGCGCCGGGGGCGCCGCGTGATCGTGATAGATCATGCAGACAAGCCGGCGGAGAAGATCCGCATCTCCGGCGGCGGACGCTGCAACTTCACCAACCTGCACGCGACGCCAAAACAGTTCCTCTCGACCAATCCGCATTTCTGCGTCTCGGCGCTGAAGCGGTTCACGCAGCACGATTTCATTGCGCGCGTCGATGCGCGGGGGATTGCCTGGCACGAGAAGACGCTGGGCCAGTTGTTCTGCGATGGCTCTGCAAAGGACATCATCGCGATGCTGCTGGATGACCTGCGCGATGCAGGCGGCGAGTTGCGGCTGGGCGTTGAACCGGGCGCGATCAGGCGGACAGCGGATGGATTCGAGGTGGAGACTTCTGGCGGAACGGTTACGTGTGCGGCGCTGGTGATGGCGACGGGCGGGAAGTCCATTCCGAAGATGGGCGCGACGGGATATGCTTACACCATTGCGAAGCAGTTCGGGCTCGACGTGATCGAACCCCGCCCCGCCCTCGTCCCGTTCACATTCCACGAGGCGAAACTCGCGCCCGTTGCCGAACTGGCCGGCGTCTCCGTGGAGGCGCGGGTGAGCTGCGGCAAAATCAGCTTCGACGAAGGCATGCTGTTCACGCATCGCGGCCTCTCAGGCCCGTCCATCCTGCAGATCTCCTCCTACTGGCGCGAAGGCGATGACGTGGTGATCGATCTCGCGCGTGGCCGTGATGTGTTCGAAGACCTGAAGCGCGACCGCAGGGAACGGCCGAAGCAGCAGCTCGATAATGCGCTGGCGGGGATCGTGCCGAAACGCCTGGCGGAACAGATCGCGGCGCGGACGCACGGCGCATCACGACTGGCCGATCTATCGGACGCGAAACTCCGCGCGGTAGCGGACGAGGTGAACGCCTGGCGCGTCACGCCGGATGGCACGGAAGGCTGGCGCACCGCGGAGGTGACGCTGGGCGGCGTCGATACGGACGGGTTGTCTTCGCGGACGATGGAGGCGACGGCGGGTCTCTACTTCATCGGCGAGTGCGTGGACGTGACGGGCTGGCTCGGCGGCTACAATTTCCAGTGGGCATGGAGCTCAGGCTGGGCCGCAGGCCAGGTGGCGTAAGCGACCGCGCCGATCAGCCCGGCTTCGTGGCCGGAGGTGTGGCCGCGGCAGTAGTTCCAGCCGGCGGAGCGGCCGCACGCGGCGCTTCGAAGCGGGCCTTCATGGCTGTCGCGAAAGCATCGACACGCGGCGCGTCAGCGAGGCGACGGACGGCTTCGGTGAGGCTGGCGCCGGAGACGTCGGACTGGGCGGTGATGAGGTCGAAGGACGCCTTGTTGGCGTTGCCGGCCATCGCTTTCGCATAAGGGCGCAGCTGCGCGATGAGGCCGGGGTCTTTCGACATCCGCGCTGCGATGGCCGTCTTGAAGATGAGGTTGGCGTCCTTCGCGCCCGCCTGCCCCGCCGGCGGCAGGATCGACATCAGCGCACGCGCGGCCTCCGGCCACTTGTTGTCGCGCCAGTAAGCATCAGCCAAGAGCGATTTCGGCTCGGGGCCTTCCAGCGGCTCAACCAGTTCGATGACGTGATCATAGCGGCCGAGGTCGCGATAGGCGGCGGCTTCGAGCAGGCGGCGTTCGAGCGCCAGCGCCTTGGGCAGGTTGGGCAGGCGCGTGGTGTTGAGCGCGGCCAGCGCCTTGTCCGGGCGTTTGTCCCACAGATAGATCGCGGCGAGGTCGACAGCGACCGCCGCCTTCCCGACGCCGCGCAGGCGATTGTCGACCTGGTATTGCAGCAGCGCGCTGGCGGGCTCCAGCAGGTCAAACGCCACGAGGCGCTGGGCCAGCTTGCGCACCATCTGGTCGCCGTCGGGACCGATGGGCATCAGCGTGTCGTCGAATTCGTAGAACAGCGCCACAGCTTGAATCGGATCGAGGCGATCGGCCTCGCCACTGAGGAAGAGGCGGCGGAAGTAATCGGCCAGCTTGAGACGCAGGTCGCGCGAGCCCGGCGCGTTGGCATCGCGCATGGCCGTCGACTGCGCCAGCAGCAGCGCATCGCGGAAGCGGCCGACGCGCATGTACTGGTCGGCGAGGATGCCGACCGTGGACATTTCCACTTCATCGCCACGCCAGCGGAAGCGCAGGCCTTCCAGTTCGGCGGCGGCGTCGGCGGCGCTCATCTTGCCAGCGGGGACGCCGAGTTCGAGGCGGCGCAGTTCGGCGCGCACCGCAACAGGTTCGACGGCCGTTTCCGACAGGCGCTTGAACTCCGGCCACGCGGCCGCCGGGCTTTCGATGGCGGCCTTGAGGTTGGCGAGCGCCAACTGCCCGCGCTGCTTGGTTTCGGTCTCGCCATTGGTGACGGCGAACGTCGCCATGCGGCGCGCAGCGTCGAAATCGTTCGCCTGCAGGGCGGCCTCCGCCCAGACAACAGCGAAGTCTGCGCCGCGTGCGGAGGAATAAAGATAGAGCTGGCGGTCGGAGGCGCGGAAGAGTTCGATCGCGCGTTCCCACTCGCCTTTCTTGGCGGCGACCATGGCGCGCCAGAGCGAGGCAGAGGGATCGTTGCGCAGCGAACCGCGCGACAACGAATCCTCGGCTTCCTTGAGACGGCCGGCGAGATAGTTGGCGGCGCCCCGCATGCCGAGATAAGCGGGATCGGTTTCCAGCTCGGGCCGGTCGGCAGCGGCAGCGCGCAGGAGGCCGATGGCTTCGTGCGCCTGCATGTGGCCGAGATAGAAGCGCGCGAGGTTCATCGCCGCCTCCCCGCCCGCAGGTGTAGAGGGTTCGAGTTGGGAGACGGCCGTGTCGAGCGCATCAAGCTGCTTGATGTATTGCGCGCCGCGCGCGGCGCCCCAGGCGGCGAAGTCGATGAAGGCGGGGTTCACGGCATTCTGCGCGAAGGCGATGTTGCCGAGCGGCGCATCGGGCGAGGTCTGCGAGGACGAAGCCATGGCGATGACCACGCGCTCGCCTTCCAGCGTCACCTGCACATCGTCGGACTTCGGCGCGATGGCGAGGCCGTGGGCGGTGGCGGGCAGCGAGGCCTCGACGAAATCGCGCGGCGTGGCGGAGGCGGTGCTGGGGCCGTAGGAGACGGCAGCGGCGATCTGGTCGCCGATCACCGGATCCTCGAACCAGATGATGCCGGCGGCGCCGATGAGCATGGCCTCGACGCGCGCACGGCCATCGTCGCCAGGGCGGCGATCGGCCTTGACGAAGCGTTCGGGCTTTTGCGCGGTCGGCGCGACGCGGATCTTCCACGTTGAATCTTCCGAGATCGCCGAGACGCTGAGGCCCTTGGGGGTTTCGAGGCGCATCAGCGTGGCGTTCTTCACGCGGAAATTGCGCGCGCGATAGCCGGCAGGAATGCTGGTGGAATCGACTTTCAGGTCTGCGTTCGCAGCAAAGACGATCCACACGATGTTGCCGCGCGTGAACACGGCGGCGGGCGCAGGCGCCGCGAACGGGAAGGACAGCTCCAGCCCGTTGGGCAGGGGCGCAGCCTTCACCAGCACGACGCCGTTGCGCGGGGCGGGATCGGCCCAGCTGGGCACGAGCGATGTGACGCGGTCGGCGCCGCCGACGACATTGTCAGGCGAGGCAGGCGTGGGCAGCTCTGCGCTGACGGGCGCCTGCTTGGCCGGGGCGAGCATGATCGGGCCGCTGTCAGCCGGCTTCTTGGCGGGCGCAGGCGCGGGCGTGACTTTGGTCTTGTCCCCTGCAGCTTCGGGCGGCAGCGGTTTCGAGATGTCGATGACCGCCGTCTCGCCTTCCATGAAGTGCTTGATCGGCAGGTGATCCTTCGCCGTGATGGTGACGAGGTAACCCTTGTCGTTGTTCTCGCCCTTGAAGTCCGCGAGATTGGCGGGCGGGTCGATGCGCAGATAGGCAAGGTCGGGCTTGGCGCGCTTGGAGAATTGCAGCTTCAGCTCGCCATCATTGGCGGAGACGACGCGATAGCTGGCGGGCTGGTCCCAGTAGAAGGCGACGCGCGAGGAATCGCCCGACTGGCTGCCGCGCACTTCGAGCGGGATGACCGGCGCGGGGGCCGGGATGGCGGCGACGCGTTTGGCCTCGGCCTCGGCGGTCTTCTTGGCGACCAGCGGCGAGACCAGCTTCGGCGGATTGGCCGAGATGTCTTCAGGGATGAGGTCTATGGCGACGAGATCGAGCGAGGTGGTGACGGCAAGGCGCGGGGCTTTCTTCAGGCCGATGCGGGCCGTCATGCCGTCCGGGTCCATGAAGGTGACAGCGGCCCAGGTGGGCAGGCTGTCCTTCAGCTTGTCGAGATTGATCTTCACTTTCTCATCGAAGGCGAGGATCAGCACCTGGTTGGAAATGCTGGCGCGAACCTTGGGCGCCACTTCATCGCCATCGGCCCATTTGGCGGTGATGCGCGCGTATCTAGAGGATTCGGAAAACGACAGCTGCAGCGCGCGATCGGCGAAGGCCGGCGCGGCAAAGCTGATCGCCGCCACTCCGAGAACGGAGAGGCGCAACGCCCAACCCGAGGGAGGGCGGTTGTGGCTCATGTCGGCGCGGCGACCGGTGCGCTGGATGAGGGCGGCAGATTGGTCGGTGGCTTGGCCAGGTTGGCCAGCAGGCGCGTGAGCGTTTCGGCGCGCTTGGGCTGCATGGTGGACAGCACGGCAGCGAGCGTGGCGGGCTTCATCGACTTGGCGATGTCGACCAGCAGATCGTCTTCCATGCCGTTGAAGATGTTGGCAGCGTCCTTCGGCTTCATCGACTCATAGGACTTCACCAGCGAGGCCATGCGCTCGTCGCCCTTGGCGTCCATCTTGGCGAGCAGGGTCTGCACGCTGCCTTCGACGGTTTTCAGCTCGGCGATCTGTTCCTGCAGGCGGGATTCAGCAGCGGCAGCGGCGGCTTCACGCGTGCCGATGCCGGCTTCGCGTTCGTCCAAGGCCTCACGACGCGCCTGCAGCGAGCGGAGCACGACGATCTCCTGCGAAGACAGGCCCATCTCTTCGGCGGCGGCATTGAGCGTGGTCAGGCATTGCTCGGGCGATGGCGGCGCAGCAGTCGCGGGCGGAGCTTCCTCGGGCGCGGCGCCCTCCTCGCCTGATGTCAGCGCGGTTTCTTCAGGCGCAGCGACGGCGGCCGCGGGCTCGACCTCGTTGGCGAAGGCCTGCGCGATGTCGACGCCCTTGAAAGCAAGAGCGCCAACGGACACGGCGATGACGGCGGAGAAGACCCCGACCTTGGGCGTCATGGAGGACTCCTAGAGTACGCTGCGGCGGCGGAGGGAGAAGTCGACCGGGCGCACGGCATCGCGCGACGGCGGCTGGTCTTCGCGCAGATATTGCTGGGCGGTGGCGGCGGCGGCCGTCATGGCGCGGGCTTCGTCGATCTTGCCCTGCAACTCCTTGCCGGCGGCGTCAGCCGAGCGGCGCAGCGCGGTGACGGCATTCTCGGCGTGAAGCACCGAATTCTGCAGCTCCTTGGCAGCTTCAAGCATGCGCATGTTGCCCGAGCGCAGCGCCTTGAGCCTGCCATCGAGACGGATGCAGTAAGCGATCGCGATGACAAGGAGCAGCGCGAGGAAGCCTTCGAAGGCCAGTACATACAGGCTGCTCATCTTGCTTCCATGATCCTTTTCTTGGTCGCTTGCGTGATCGGCGCTTCAACGCGCATGGCCACTTTCTGGCCGATGCGGCCGACCTGGCCGGTGGTGAGATGGATGTCGCCGCACATCAGGTGGGCCTTGGAATCCGGTGTCGCGTTCATGATCAGCGTGTCGCCGATCTGGAGGTTCATCATCTTGCCGAGCGGCTGCATGAATTCATCCAGCACCACGCGCAGCGTGGTGGGGGCGGACCACAGCTCGGTGGCCAGGTGGCCTTCCCAGATGTTGTCGCGGCCAAACTTCTCGCCCATGAAGTTCTGCAGCAGCATCTTCCGGATCGGTTCGAGCGTGGCGTAGGGCAGCAGCAGTTCGCAGCGGCCGCCACGGTCTTCCATGTCGATGCGCAGCTTCACGAGGATGGCGGCGTTGGCCGGCTGGGCAATGGCGGCGAAGCGCGGGTTGGTCTCGATCCGGTCGAGTTCGAAGTCGACGGCGGTCAGCGGATCGAACGCCTTGCGGGCATCGTTGAGGATGACCTCCACGAGACGCGTCACCAGCACGCGTTCGATCGTGGTGTAGGGGCGGCCTTCGACGCGCATCGCGATCGTGCCGCGACGGCCGCCGAGCAGCACGTCGACGATCGAGTAGATCAGGTTCGAATCGACCGTCAGCAGGCCGAAGTTATCCAGCTGCTTGGCCTTGAACACAGCGAGAATGGCGGGCAGCGGGATCGAGTTGAGATAGTCGCCGAAGCGCATCGACTGGATCGCATCCAGCGAGACTTCCACGTTGTCGGACGTGAAGTTGCGCAGGCTGGTCGTCATCAGGCGCACGAGGCGGTCGAACACCACTTCGAGCATCGGCAGACGCTCGTAGGAGACGAGCGCGGAGTTGATAAGGGCGCGGATGCCGTTCTTCTTGGCGCCGTTCTCCTCCTCCATCGAGAAGCCGAGGAGACTGTCGATCTCGTCCTGGTTCAGGATGCGTTCGGAACCGACAGCGGCTTGTGCGATCGATTGCGGCTGGTCGCCGGAGGGGCCACCGCCGCCGCTGGAGGGCATGGCCGCATCCCACGCGTCGTCAGCGGCCGACTGGCCGTCGCCCACGCTGGCTTCCCAGCTGGCGGCAAGTTCTTCGTCTGTTGCGTCGGCTGCCACTGTGCCCGGTTCCTACTGGATCAGCATGCCTTCGATCAGCACGGCGTCGATCTTCTTGGGATCGAGAACCGTGTTGAACCGCTTCAGGAGTTCACGGCGCAGCGTGTAGGTGCCGCCCGAACCATTGAGGTCTTCCACGCGCAGCTCGCGCAGGAAGGAATTCAGCGTGTCCTTCAGCCGCGGCATCATTTCCGGCACGCGGTTGAAGCTGGAAGGCGTCGAGCTTTCCAGCGAAAGCTCGAGTTCCATCATGGTGGCGCGACCGCTACCGGTGCTGGCGAGGTTCATCACCAGCTTGGGCATCGCGTA
>JAOATF010000127.1 GCA_030158285.1 Hyphomonadaceae bacterium | reverse complement strand
AATCAGCGTCGCCAAACCAGCGGGGCCTCCCCGCGTCCCCGGGCCCTCCAAGGGCTCACGAGCTGCAGCGAACCTCCATGCGGAAACGCAGTGGAGCTCTTGGCGTATGCGGACCGCGCGCTGACGCGCCCCGCCCGGCAGCGCGTCGCGTCGCGACGCGCTCCCTCAACGCCAACACCTCCTCGCGACGACGTCGCGACTGCCGGGCCAGCCTACGCGCTGCGCGCTTCGGCGCGGCAAGCAGGGCCCGGCGTTCCAGAGCCTACTCCCCATCCGCCGACAGCGCCGTGTCGATCCCCTGCGCCATGCCCACCAGAATGCCCGGCAGCGCATAATTGCCCTCATGGCAGGCGTATTCGTAGATCGCCTCGGTCGTCCGGCGCATCGGCATCTGGCCTGTCCACGTCTGCGTATAGCTCACCGGATCGACCACCTCGAACTGGTAGTCGATCTCGACATCCGACACGCGCCTGAACCGCTCGATGATCTTGCCGTCCTTCGACAGCGGCACGCGACCGCGCGCCTGAAGCCGGTGCAGGTTATGTGTCTCCACCACCAGCGTGTCGCCCTCCCACCAGCCGATGGAGTCTCCGAACCACGGCGCGATATTCGCGGGCAGCTGCTTCAGCTCCTCGCCCGGCTTCCGCAGCCGCACGACACGCGCATCATGGTTCATCTCGATCTGCAGCATCACATGGTCCGGCGTCTGCACGATCTGCACGTGATTGTTGTACATCGCATTGGTGATCGGCGGCCCGCCCTGGTTGGCGAACGACACGAGGCAGCGATCGCCCAGCGTCCGCACCTCCGGCCCCGTGTTCGCTGTCGATTGCGCCGACGCCATGCGCGAGCCCGCCGCGTTCGTGCCCGCGCGATTGAACGGGATCTGCCCGTTGGCCGGCGACGTAATCCACGAAGACCGATACTCGCCATTCACCCGCGCGTATTCCGAGCCCGGATCGATCCAGAAATTGTTGTAACCCTTCACGTCGCCGCCGCCCTTGCCATCGCCGGCTGCGGCCGTCTCCGGCGTGCGCTCGTTGTCGTTGCGCAGCCGCACATTGTAATAGGAATTGAACGTCAGCTGGTCGATCTTCGCCTGCGGGATCACCAGATCCATGCCGCCGGTGCCGTTCTGCGCATTGCGCGTCAGCGTCGTCAGCGCCGCCGTCGACCACACGCCCTGCAGGTCCGGCTGCCCGAACGCCGTCTTCGGCGCCTTGTAGGCCGGGTCCCACGGCTTCAGGTCCTTGAACGCCGGCAGCGACGGCGCCGCTTCGGACTGTGCGAAAGCCGGCAACGCCGCGCCGAGCGCGATGGCAGACAGGGCTACGCCCATGGCGATGTGCTTCATGATCTCCTCCCGGTTATTCCGCCGGGGTGTTCCCCGTGCAGTGCAACTCAAACGCTAAATCCGTCGGCCCTGACTGTCGACACGCCCCCGCCCGCCGCTGACGCACATCCTGGTGAGTTCACGCGTGCGGAAACTTACGCCATCGGGTCCAGCCGCATCCACACACCCTCGCGCTCCGCCCGCCGCCGCTCCACCAGCAGCCGCGCCACCTGGCTGTCATCGTGAAAGGCCGACCCCGTCGCGCTGTCCAGCATCGCCTTGGCGAGATTGTCGAGGTCCATGTGCGGCGGATCGCCGTTGAATTCCATCACAATATGCGCCGACCAGTCCCCCCACCGCGGCCGTACCGGAAAGTGCAGCCGGAAAAAGTCCTTGAGCAGCGGCTTGTAGTACTTCGCCTGCGTCGTCAGCCCTTCGACCTGCACCTCGAGCGCGCCGGATTTCTCCAGCCGCGCGCGCACCTTGCCGTGCCGCGTCCACGGCGGCAGGCCATCATCACTGGCCGGATCAGCGTTGCTCATTTCGCCTTCGGCAAGGCAAACGCGACAACATGATCCCCCATGCGGCTGTCGAGATTGCTGTAACCGCCGGCCGCCACCACGACATACTGCCGGCCTTCCCACATGTAGCTCATCGGCGTCGCCACCGAACTCGCCGGCAGCCGCGTGCGCCACAACTCCTTGCCCGTCTCGACATCGAGCGCGCGGAAATAGCTGTCGAACGCCGCCGTGATGAACACCAGCCCGCCCGCCGTGATGGACGGACCGCCAAGATTGGGCGCGCCCGTCTCGATCTCGATTCCGCCCGGCGCGAGGTCGCGCGTCGTACCCAGCACGCGGCGCCACATGATCGTGCCGGTCGAAATGTCCACGCCCGCAATGACGCCCCATGGCGGCGGCGTGCAGGGCAAGCCGAGCGGCGACACCAGGATCTCACGCGTCATGCCGAACGGCGCGCCTTCCATCGGCGCGTATTCCGCATCCTCGCTCAACTCCATCGTCTCCTCATCCTTGTCGTTCGGAACGAGCCGGATCAGGTGACCAAGATTGTTCATGTTGACCACGACGAGATTCCGCCGTGCATCATAGGCCGTGCTGCCCCAGTTGGCGCCGCCGCCGGTGAAGGGAACCATCAGCGTGCCCTGCTCGCTCGGCGGCGTGAACAAGCCCTCGCTCCGCGTCTTGGCGATCAGGTCGGCGCAGATCGCCTTGTCGATACCCGTGATGCCGAACGCATCTTCGGGTTTCGCCCGGTCCGGCACGATATTCCCCGGCTTCGGCGGGAAAGGCTGTGTCGGCGAGAGCACTTCGCCGGGCGCTGCGCCCTGCGGTACGGGTCGCTCCTCGACCGGCAGCACGGGCAGGCCCGTGTCGCGATCCAGCACGAACATCAGCCCGGTCTTGGCCGCCTGCGCCACGACTTCGCGCGGCTTGCCGTCGATCGTGATCGTATAGAGCCCGGGTTGCGAGGGCAGATCGTAGTCCCATATGTCATGGTGCACGGTCTGGAAGTGCCAGATCATCCGCCCCGTCGCGCCATCCAGCGCCACCACCGAGTTCGCATAGCGATTGTCGCCCGGCCGCAGACCGCCAAAGAAATCCGGGCTGGGACTGGAGGTCGGCAGGATCACCCAGCCGCGCTTTTCATCGACAGAGATGGTCGACCAGACGTTGGCGTGTCCTTCTGTGGGCGTACTGCCGCGGGTCCACGTCGCCGACGCCGGATCGGCAGGATCGCGCGGCACAGGATCGAACGTCCAGCGCCCAGCGCCCGTCCGCGCATCGAACGCATGCACCACGCCCGAAGGCGCTGCGACGCGCAGGTTGTCAGAGATCGCCGATCCGACCACGACCGTGTCCCCAACAATCGCCGGCGCCGATGTGATCTGGATCTCACCCGGCCACCGCAAGGAGATGGACGGATGAATGGCCACTTCGCCGCCCGTCCCGAAATTGCCACATGGCTTGCCCGTCGCCGCATCGAGCGCGATCAGGCGGCTGTCATTCGTGCCGGTGAAGATGCGCGTGGCGCACGCCGCGCCCGCAACCGCCGTTGCATCGCGCCATTGCGACACGCCGCGGCAGATGAACTGGTTGGCCGGCCGCTGCGTCTTGTCGATCTTCGGATCGAACCGCCAGATCTCCGCCCCTGTCCCCGGGTTGACCGCGATCACCTCGTTGAATGGTGTGCACAGCACCAGCTTGTCATCGACCAGGATCGGCGTGTTCTCGAACGCAGTCCGCCCGATAACGTCCTCACGCCCCTTGAACGCTCCGGTCTGGAACTGCCAGGCGATCTCCAGCGATTTCACATTGTCCGGCGTGATCTCCGTGGCGGCGGAATAGCGCGAGCCGCCCGGATCGCCGCCATAGGACCGCCAGCCCGTCGAGGCGGCTGGATCAGCCGGCGCAACAGCCACGGCCTTGCCATCGATGACCAGGTGATCGCCCAGCCCCAGCATCCACCAGACCAGCGAACCCGACAGGAACAGCGCCAGCACCGCCGCAACGACGACGCCCGTCGCAATCAGAAGAATGCGTTTCACATCTGTCTCCCCATTCCGACCCCGCAGGCACTATCAGTGATATGCCTAATCGCCGCAATGCGCTGCCGCCTTCCATTAACCAGAGACTGCCGCCGCCAATCTGGCTCAGGCGTTGCAGCATGACCACGGGGATCCCGGAGGCAGCCCGCAAATGCACCGTTACTATTACGGGCTCGACGCTGTCCGTTTCTTTTCGGCATGCGCGGTGTGCGTGTTCCACCTCGGCTTCTACGCCTGGGCGGCCGAATACTCGTCCATGGAGCGAATCTTTGCCCACGCCGCAACGTTCGACCTCCTGACGCCGATTGCGTGGATGGGCTGGATCGGCGTGCAGATCTTCTTCGTCATCTCCGGCTTCGTCATCGCCAACTCCGCCAACGGCGCAACGCCGTTCGCCTTCCTGCGCTCGCGCCTGCTGCGCCTGTGGCCCGCCGCCTGGATCTGCGCCACGATCACGCTGCTCATCCGCATGGCATGGGGCGAGGATTTCGGCAGCCAGCTCGACGGCCTCTGGTATCGCTCGCTCCTGCTCTGGCCGAAGGGCGAGTGGATCGATGGCGTCTACTGGTCGCTCGCCATCGAGATCGTGTTCTACGGCCTGGTGTTCCTCCTCCTGCTGACCCGCAACTTCCGCCGCCTCCCCGCGATGGCGTGGGTGATGACGCTTGTAAGCATCGCCTTCATCACCATGTCATGGCTCGACACGTCGGGCCTCGCCGCGCAAGGTCCTTGGTTTCACGCACTGGCCGCGCAAGCTGAACTTCTTCCGCTTCGTCATGGCGTCTACTTTGCCGTCGGCATCTGGCTCTGGATGCTGTCGAACAAATCGTTCTCCGGCATCCACTGGATCGGCCTTTGCCTCGCCGCCATCTTCGGCCTCGCCGAGATCGAACTGCGCGCGTGGGAAATGCAGACCGTCGAGGCGCCTGCTTCTTCCGGCCAGCTTCTCTTCGCCCCCGCCCTCGTCTGGCTCCTCGCCGTCGCCGTCATCGCCGCCTGCACACAACGACCCGACCGCTTCGCCCCGCGTACGGAGACCGGCAAGACACGCCTCAAGCTGATCGGCAAGATCACCTATCCGCTCTACCTCGTGCACAGCATCGTCGGCGCCGCCACGATGGCTTGGCTCATCGCGTCGGGCATCCCGCCTTACCTCGCCTTCGCCATCGCCATGGCGCTGGTCATCGGCATCGCCGCCCTCATCGCGCTCTATGGCGAAGCCCTCGCCGCCCGGCCATTGAAGGCCTTGCTGGACGCCGCCGGAAACGCCGGCGCCCGGCTGAAACCGCTCGGCCTCCTGTTCCGCAAGGCAGACGCCATCCCGGTCAAGGCTAGCTGAGCTCTCAAACGTCCGCGACTCATTGCGATTCCGCCCTGCCCGGCATTGATCGGACCGCCCCGCCGGTCTAGTCCGGGCCCACAATTTCGCCCTGTGGGAGCAAGCTGATGGCCGGCAACAATCGCACCGAAACCGACACCTTTGGCCCGATCGACGTCGCGCAGGACCGGTACTGGGGGGCGCAGGCCCAGCGCTCGCTCGGCAACTTCAAGATCGGCTGGGAGAAACAGCCCGCGCCAATCGTCCGCGCCCTCGGCATCGTGAAGCGCGCCGCGGCCGAAGCGAACATGGAGCTGGAGAAGCTCGACCCGAAACTCGGCAAGACCATCGTGAAGGCCGCACAGGAAGTCATCGACGGCAAGCTCAACGATCACTTCCCGCTCGTCGTGTGGCAGACCGGCTCGGGCACGCAATCGAACATGAACGCCAACGAAGTGATCTCGAACCGCGCCATCGAGATGCTGGGCGGCGTGATGGGCTCGAAGAAGCCCGTCCACCCCAACGATCACGTCAACATGAGCCAGTCGTCCAATGACACCTTCCCGACGGCGATGCACGTCGCCTGCTCCGAGCAGATCGCGACTGATCTCCTTCCTGCCCTCGAACACCTGCACG
Organism: Hyphomonadaceae bacterium; assembly: GCA_030158285.1. Taxonomy (GTDB): domain Bacteria; phylum Pseudomonadota; class Alphaproteobacteria; order Caulobacterales; family Hyphomonadaceae; genus UBA7672. The sequence continues at coordinate 6,256 of JAOATF010000127.1, read as the reverse complement.
CCGCGCTGAAAGCCAAGTCGAAAGCATGGGCCAAGATCATCAAGATCGGCCGCACGCACACGCAGGATGCCACCCCGCTCACCCTTGGCCAGGAATTCGGCGGCTACGCCAAGCAGATCGAGAACGGCATTGCCCGCATCAAGCAGACGCTCCCGGCCCTGATGGAACTAGCGCAGGGTGGCACCGCCGTCGGCACCGGCCTCAACGCGCCCAAAGGTTTCGACAAGCTGGTCGCCGCCAAGATCGCCGAGATCACCGGCCTCCCCTTCAAGACCGCGCCGAACAAGTTCGAGGCGCTGGCCGCCCACGACGCCATGGTGATGAGCCATGGCGCGATCACCACGGTTGCCGCCTCCTGCTTCAAGATCGCCAACGACATCCGCTTCCTCGGCTCGGGCCCGCGCGCGGGTCTTGGCGAACTCGCGCTGCCGGAGAATGAGCCTGGCTCGTCGATCATGCCGGGCAAGGTGAACCCGACGCAGTGCGAAGCGCTGACACAGGTCTGCGCCCACATCATGGGCAACAACGCCGCCATCGCCTTCGCCGGATCGCAGGGCCATTTCGAGCTCAACGTGTTCAACCCGATGATGGCCTACAACTTCCTGCAGTCGGTTCGCTTGCTGGCGGATGCTGCGATCTCCTTCACCGACAACTGCGTCGTCGGCATCGAACCGCGCATCGACAACATCGCCAAGGGCGTCGAGAACTCCCTGATGCTGGTGACCGCGCTCAACGAACGCCTCGGCTACGACGCCTGCGCCAAAATCGCGAAGACGGCCCACAAGAACGGCACCACCCTCCGCGAAGAAACCGTCGGCGGCGGCTACCTGACGGACGCCGAATTCACGAAACTGGTTCGTCCCGAAAAGATGATCGGGCCGAAATAAGCATTACGCCTTTTCCCGCCCTATCTTCCTCCTCACGCTAGGCGCGCATCCAGAAACTGGAGCCGCCGACGCAACAGGAGGAAGTCATGCGCATCGTTGCACTCGCGCTCGCTGGAGCGCTTTCCACGGCCGCCCTGACCGGCGTGGCGTTCGCCCATCACGGCTGGGACGCCTATGACGCGGCGAAGCAGCAAAAAGTCACCGGCAAGATCACCGAGCTGAAGTGGGAACAACCCCACGCCATCCTGTTCGTGAATGTTGGTGGGAAGAAGCAGGAAATCTGGCTCTCGCCCCTGCAACGCATGGTCGATCGCGGCCTGCAGCGGGAAGCGCTGAGTGTCGGCAAGTCCGTCACGGTCGAGGTCCAGCCCCACGCCAAGAACGCCAACGAATGGAAAGCCCTCGCGATCACCGTGGACGGCAAGGACTACAACCTGATGCGCTGACTCTGGACCGCCGGGCCCCTGCCCGGCATGGTCAGGCATGGGGATCGGACACTTCCAAAACTGGCGCTCGCGCGGCTACCTCCCGCACCTCGACGCTTTAGGCCAGCAACAGCACATCGTGTTCAGCTTGGCCGACGCCATCAAAGGTGCGGATTTTTCCGGTGGGCCGGCCGACCATCGACGACAGCTTGAGGCATATCTCGACAAAGGCTTCGGCGAGTGTCTGCTGGCAAGGCCGGAACTCGCCAAAATTGTGCAGGATGAACTCCTGCGCCTCGATGTAGAACGCTATCGCTTGATGGCATGGTGCATCATGCCGAACCACGTTCACGCGGTAATCGAACAGGTCGAAGACATTGCGGGAACCGTCCGGCGATGGAAAAGCTGGACCAGTCGCCAGATCAACAGCGCCCTTGGGCGGTCAGGCGCATTATGGCGTCGCGAGTACTTCGACCGCGTTGCACGTGATGAAAACCACCTGCAAACCATGATCCACTACGTGGAAAGCAATCCTGTTGCCGCAGGTTTAGTCGCTTACCCGATTGACTGGCCATGGTCGTCCGCTGCACATCGAGCCAGTGCCGGGCAGGGGCCCGGCGGTCCAGAGTAAAACATGACCTACACCGCCCCCGTCTCCCAGATCGCCCACACGCTGTCCCGCATTGCGCGGCTCGATGAGATCGCCGCCACTGGCGCATTCCCGAACTTCGATGCGGACCTCGTGGCCCCGATCCTCGACGAAGCCAACAAGCTGGCGCGCGATGTCCTCGCCCCGCTCAACGCCATCGGCCACAAGACCGGCGCGAAACTCACCGAGACGGGCGTCGTCCCCGCCCCCGGCTTCGCAGACGCCTACGCCCAGTTCGTGCAAGGCGGCTGGATGAGCCTCGCCTTCCCCGAAGCCTTCGGTGGACAGGGCCTGCCCAAGCCACTCGCCCTTGCCGTGTTCGAAATGATCCACGGCGCCAACATGGCGTTCGGCCTCTGCCCGCTGCTCAGCTTCGGCGCCATCGAGGCGCTCCTCGCCCACGGCTCGCCCGAGTTGCAGCAGACCTACCTGCCCAAGCTGATCTCCGGCGAATGGACCGGCGCGATGAACCTCACCGAGCCGCAAGCCGGCTCCGATGTCGGCGCGCTCACCACCAAGGCCGTGCCCAACGTCGACGGCTCCTACGCCATCAGCGGTCAGAAGATCTTCATCACGTGGGGCGACCACGACATGACGGAGAACATCATCCAGCTGGTGCTCGCGCGCCTGCCGGATGCGCCCGCCGGATCGAAAGGCATCTCGCTGTTCGTCGCACCGAAGTATTTCGTGAACGCAGACGGCTCACTCGGCGACCGCAACACGTTCAAATGCATCGGCCTCGAGCACAAGATGGGCATCCACGCCTCGCCCACTTGCGTGATGGAATACACCAACGCCAAGGGCTGGCTTGTCGGTGAAGCCAACAAAGGCCTCGCCGCGATGTTCACGATGATGAACTCCGCCCGCCTCAATGTCGGCCTCGAAGGCGTCGCCGTCGGTGAAGCCGCGCGCCAGGCTGGCGTCGCCTACGCAAACGAGCGAAAGCAGGGCGCCGCCCCCGGCGTGCAGGGCTTCGCCACGATCATCCACCACCCCGATGTTCAGCGCATGCTGGCCACCATGTCCGCCAACGTGCAGGCCGCCCGCGCCATCTGCTACGCCTGCGGCGCCGCCGCCGACCTTGCCGAACACCATCCGGATGAAGCCACACGCAAATCCGCCAAGGCGCGCGAAGACCTGCTGACGCCGCTGGCCAAGGCATGGTCCACCGACCGCGCCATCGACGTCACCAATCTCGGCGTCCAGATCCATGGCGGCATGGGCTTCATGGCCGAAACCGCCGCGGCGCAATTCTATCTCGATGCCCGCATCACGCCGATCTACGAAGGCACGAACGGCATCCAGGCGATGGACCTTGTCGGCCGCAAGCTCTCCGGCGATGGCGGCGCCACCATGTCCGCCATGATCGCAGACGTGCGTGACACCGCCCGCGACGCCCGCGCCACCAACCAGCCGAAATTCGTCGCCATCTCCGATCGCCTCGATACGGCAACCGCCGCGCTGGAATCCGCTACAGCCTGGATGCTCACCGCGATGAAAGCGAACCGCGAAACCGGCCTCTCCGGCGCAACCGCCTATCTCCGCCTTGCAGGCGACGTCGTCGGCGCCCATCTCCTGACGCGTGCAGCCCTTGGCGAACCCGCCGGCCGCGAAGCCGACCGCGCCACAGCCGCGGCGCACTTCTTTGCGGATGACACCCTGCCCCACGCCCCAGGCCTCGCCGCCGCCGTTTCCGCCGGCGCAGAATCCCTGCGCGGCGCAGATGTTCTCTGGGCTGCGGACTGATCCCTCGCTTGACGCGTCAGGCGGCGAAAGCCAACGATACAGCTTCGCTGTGTCGGGGATTTTCATGAAGCGCCTGCTTGCCACCATTTCACTGGGCAGCCTCGCCGCGTGCACGACACTGTCCGCCGGCCCTCAGTCGACCACGATGGATCAGCGCTTCCGCACGATCTACGAAACCGAATGGACATGGCGCAACAACGCCGGCCCGACCGAAGGCGATGAAAGCTCACAGGAAGACGAGAACCCGAAGACATGGGCGCGCGTCAGTCCGGCGTGGCAGGCTGAACGCCTCGCCTACCTGACCAATGTGATGAACCAGCTCGACGCGCTGAACCCGTCCACGATGTCGGCGGCGGAGCGCGTGAACCTGTCGATCTATCGCTACCAGATCGGCGTCGTCATCTCGCGGATCAAATTCCGCGACTATGAGAAACCGCTCAACGCCGACTCCACCTTCTGGACCAACGCCGCCAGCTCCGCGCCAAAAGCCTTCCGCAATGCCGCCGAAGCGGAAGCATGGATCGCCCGCCTCAATGACATTCCGCGTTACTTCGACGACCAAGTCGCCAACATGAAGCTCGGCGCCGCGCGCGGCTTCACGCCCCCGCGCGCCACGCTGGAGGGCCGCGACAAGTCGATCACCGCCGTCTACGAGAAGAAGACGCCGGAAGCCTCCTCATTCTACGACCCCTTCAAGACGCTCCCCCCCTCCATCCCGGCGGACAAGCGCGCCGCGCTGCAGGCCGAAGCCAGCAAGGCCATCGCGGAGAAAGTGTTCCCCGCCTATCGCAAGCTGCTGGGCTACTACCGGGACGAATACTATCCGCTGACGACCACGAACCTCGCCGCCACCAGCCTGCCCGATGGCGTCGCTTACTATCAGGCGCAGATCCACGAATTCACCACGCTGGATAAAACGCCGGAAGACATCCACCAGATCGGCCTGCAGGAAGTCGCCAAGATCCGCGCGCGCATGGAAGAGCAGATGAAGCTCTCCGGCTTCAAAGGCACATTCCCCGAATTCCTGAAATTCCTCCGCACCGATCCGCAATTCTATCCGAAGACGGGCGAGGAACTGCTGATGCGCGGCGCCTGGATTTCCAAGAAATTCGACGGCAAGGCCGAGCGCTATTTCGGCCGCCTGCCTCGCTCGCGCTTCGACGTCATCGCTGTGCCGGATGACATAGCGCCCTTCTACACCGCCGGTCGCGGCGGCACGGGCGTCTACCTGCTCAACACTTATAACTTGCCCTCGCGCGCCCTATATTCATTGCCGGCGCTGACCCTGCATGAAAGCGCGCCAGGTCATGCTTTCCAGATGCCGCTTGCCGAAGAGCAGGAAGGCATGCCGAAATTCCGGCGCTACACCTACATCTCTGCTTTTGGCGAAGGCTGGGCGCTCTACTGCGAATTGCTCGGCGAAGAGATGGGCATGTACCAGACGCCCTATGAAGTCTTCGGTATGCTGAGCTACCAGATGTGGCGCGCCTCCCGCCTCGTCGTCGACACCGGCATTCACGCGAAGGGCTGGACGCGCGAACAGGCGCAGAAATTCATGCACGACAATACCGCGCTGGCAGATCACGAGATCACCACCGAGGTCGACCGCTACATCTCCTGGCCCGGCCAGGCGCTCAGCTACTATCTCGGCGAGATGGCGATCATCGAGGCGCGCCAGAAAGCCGAAGCCGCCCTCGGCGCGAAATTCGACCTGCGCCATTTCCACGACACGGTGCTGCAGCTCGGCTCCGTCCCGCTGCCGGTACTGTCAGACCGCATCGACCAGTGGATCGCCGACGGTGGACCTGACCCGTACGCGACGAAGTAGATCTCTGGACCGCCGGGCCCCTGCCCGGCAGCGCGCCGCGTAGCTGCGCGATCTACACAACATCGGCAAACTCGCCGCTTCGCAGCGATGGCCGGGCAGGCGCCCGGCGGTCCAGAGACCTACTCCGCTGCCGTCGCCTGCACCGGCCCGCGCCTCGGCGACGAAACCAGCGCCACGATGACATACGCTGCCAGCGCGCCGAGCACCGAGAACACGTAGCCGCACTCAATGCCCTGAACGAACCAGGGCAGCTCGCCCGCCGCTTCCTCGCCGATGAACCACGACGCAATCGTGCCGATGGCGCCATCGCCAAACACACTCATCGCGCCGCCCGTGATCAGCGCCGCCACAGCCGCCCGTTCATCGCCGAACTTCGTATGCAGGCCGAACAGCAGCGCCACCAGAATGCCCGCCGAGCCGAATGAAGACGCGATCTCCACCAGCCCCTTGATGCTCTCGCCCGACGCCGCAAAGCCCAGCGCCACAAGGCCCGCCAGCGCCGTCATCGACCGCCCCACCCGCACCCGCGCGCTATCCGAAAGATTAGGCGCGACATGCTCCACAATGTTCCGCGTCGCGATGGCCGATACCGCCAGCAGCGTCGTGTCCACCGTGGAGAGGATCGCCGAAACGATGGCGCCCATCAGCACCACATACATGATCGGATCGAGATACTGCTGCGCCAGCTCCGGCAGGAACGCGTCCTGCCCGCTCGGCTGGA
>JAOATF010000126.1:783-2611 GCA_030158285.1 Hyphomonadaceae bacterium | reverse complement strand
TCGGAGAAGGTGACGCCCGGCCGGATCTTGAACGTGTATTCCGTGGCGTCGGCGTTGACCGTCCAGCTCTCGGCGATCCACGGCTCGATCTCGAGCGTCTTGGGATTCTGGTAGGTGAGCTTGTCGGTGATCTGGTTCAGCACGCCGCCGTTGGGGTAGAAGCCCCCGGCCGGTGGATAGAGGTTCGTGTGGGGCTGCTGCTCGAGATAGATCAGCGTCCCGCCCTTTGTGACCGCGGTCTGCGCTGCCACGCCTCCCGCGAGGACGGCGATGGACGCCAGCGACGCGAACGCGCCGGCCAGAAAGCGCTGGTACTTCACCTGAATCACGACAACCCCCTCGAGCCTTTAGGGCACTGGAGTCGGCATGCAGAATTTGGGCCGAATCTCGCCGTGCGAGCGGATATATGGCCGCGCCATTTCCGTAATTACACAGAGCAGACTGTCAATTTCACAGGCTCATGGGAGAAAATTTTGCTCCCGTGCGGCAAGATGCAGAAGAACTAACTACCGGCATCGAAGTGATCTGCGATCTGCCCCGCACGCGCGAGCGTGCGCGCATGGAGGCTCAGGATTCGCAAGAGACCTTCGGAGTCCGAATGGTTGAACGATCCCTCGGCTTCCATGGAGCCGTCGGCCGTGAAGATCGAGTGCGGAATGTCGGCGGCGGACACGAAGCGGATCGTGCCACGGTACAGGGATACGCGCAGGGTACCGCTCATCAGCGCAGCGGTGCGGGCGATCGCGGCTCGCGCCATCTGGGATGCGAGGTCCGCCCAGTAGCCTTGGTAGAGCTGCCGCGCGAGGATGCCGGACAGGGTCGTGAGGAGTTCGGTCGCCCGGCGGTCGAGGACAGTCTGCGCCAGCAGGGCGTAGGCGGTGCCCAGCACTTCCATGCCCGGCGCTTCGTAGACGCCACGTGACTTCACGCCGACGAAGCGATTCTCGACCAGATGATTGCCGATCCCCACGCCATGGCGTCCGCCCGTGACGTTCAGGCGATGAAAGACAAGAGGCAGGGACAGGCGTTCGCCATTCACGGCAGCAGGCCGGCCGTGTTCGAAACGCAGCTCGACGATCTCGGCGTGTTCCGGCGCTTGCTCCGGCCAGACACCCATCGCCGGCGTCACGAACTCTGCAGGCGTCCACAGGCGTTCGAGGGCGCCACCTTCATGTGTGAGGCCGAGCAGGTTGGCGTCCGTCGAATAGGGCTTGTCGCGCGTGGCCTTGATGGGAATGCCGTGCTGCTCGCAATACTCGATCATCTGTTGCCGGCCGCTGAAGCGGTCCAGGAATGCCGGATCGCGCCACGGCGCATAGACCTTCAGGTCGGGGTTCAGCAGATTTGCAGCGATCTGGAAGCGGACCTGGTCGTTGCCCCGGCCGGTCGATCCATGGCTCATGATCGAGAGATCGTGTTTGCGCATCTGTTGGACCAGTCCCTGGACAATCGCCTGGCGTCCGGCGCCGGTCGTGTTCCAGTAGCGTCCCTCGTAGCATGCTTGCGCCTGGATGATCGCGAGGCCGATCTCCGAGAGGGTCTCCTGGAGGGGCATGCCAACGAACTCGTCGGCGCCACTCGCCAGCATTCGCCTCCTGATGTCGTCGAAGCTCGTTTCATCCGGCTGACCGAGATCGGCCGTCATGCAGACGACTTTCACGCCCCTGGCCGAGAGCCAGTGCACGATCGTGCAGCTGTCCAGCCCGCCGGATGCGGCGAAGGCCATCCGTTCGCCTTTGAGATCGTGGACATTCATGGCGGCCTCCGCGTTCATCCCTCCCTTTGGGTATCCACCCGCTCCGCCGGTCTGAAGGGTGCAATGTGCCGA
>JAOATF010000126.1:0-773 GCA_030158285.1 Hyphomonadaceae bacterium | reverse complement strand
GCCATTGTGCTAGGTTTCCGGCAATTGGCCGGGGGAGATCTGTCGGTGGGCATCAGGAAGGGCGATGGGCTGGACGATACCGATCGCGAACTCCTGCGATTGCTGGCCGCCAATTCCCGCGAACCCGTGACGGTGCTTGCTCGGAAATTGAGCCTTGCGCGCGCGACGGTTCAGGACCGCATCGATCGGTTGAAGAGAAGGGGCATCATCTCGAAATTCACCGTCGAGGTGAACGCCGCGGCAGCGGCAGCGCAGGTCACGGCCTGCATCTTCATCAAGGCCAACCTCAAGAACCGCGACGCCGTGGCCCGGGGCATAGCCCGGATCCGAGGAATACGGGAACTCTACAAGATGGTGGGCGAGAACGACGACTTTCTCGCGATCGTCGACGGTAACGGCACCGCCGCCCTCGACACCACGATCGGCGAGATCATCGCCGTATCGGGCGTCGAGAGAACGACGTCAAAGCTCATGTTGGCGAAGGTCCGATAGGCTTCCGAGCGCTTGCCCGAATCAGCCGCCGAGCAGGGCGGCGGACGGTTGCAGCTCCTTACGCTCGACCTTCTTCACGATCTCGGTGAGCTTGGCGTGGGTCGGCGCCTTCACGCCGATGAAGTTGCCGCGCTCGGCGATGTAGCCGTTCATGAACTCGATCTCGGTGCGGCGGCCCTTGATGATGTCCTGCGCCATCGAGGGGCGCTGGATGTCGGCGCGCGGGTTGGGATTGGTGTTGGAGCCCGGCCGCAGGATCGCCTCGACCTCGTCGAGCGCGG